>JAPLOC010001209.1:2889-16451 GCA_026692825.1 Planctomycetota bacterium
GACATGCTGCATGCCGGGCATTTCGCTGTCTTGCCAGTGGCGTTGTCGGGGGCGTTCAGGCGTTTCCCGCAGGCGGGGCATTCAAACTTGATGGACATGTCTGGGCTACTCCGCGTCCTTGACGGCGAATTCGAGAACTGTTTTTCCGAGCGTGATCTGGTCCCCCGTCTGCAATCGGTGACGGTCGATCAATTGTCCATTGACGAACGTGCCATCCGGGGTGTCGCAATCTTCGATCTCATACCGGCCACCGCGATTGTGGATGATGGCATGCCGGGGTTCGATGGCGGGGTCTTTGAAGAGGTAAATCTCGGCTTTGGGGGAACTTCCCAGAACGGTGGTTTCGCGGTGCATGATGAACTGCTTGCCGGCGAGCGGGCCTTGTTTCATCAGCAGCCAGGCCGTCTTGGTCCAGCCTTCGATCAGACCGACGAACAGCCCGACCATCAGTCCGATGATCGTCAAACCCATGGCGCGACTGGCCGCCGCCTCACCGTCGGCGGGGGAGAAAACGTGGTAAATCGGGTCAAACAACAAACCGCCGAGCAAACCCCCCAAAGCGCTTCCCAGCAGGCCGTTGAGCGTGACTTTCCATTCGCGGAGGGCGATTCCCTGACCGATCCCGGCAGGAATCGAAACGACGGCCCAGGCCACGGCCCTGGCAATCATTCCCACAAGAAACGGTAAGCCTGGTTTCAAGCGGCCGTCAACAACGCCCCCACCCAATGTGACGGCGAACCCCATCGCCACGTTGTAGAAAATGCCGACCGGAATGATGAGTACCAGCGCCCCGAGGAAGCCGACCAGTGTTCCGACGACCGCGGAGATGAGAGCCCGCATGGGATTGCGACACATCACCCCTTCGGCGGCCCCCAGAAACAGACCGACACCACCGGCGACAGCGGGAAAGAGAAAGATGCCGACATAGCGGCTGCCATCGTCATCGTTGTCGGAAAAAAACGGCTCCATTGACGCCCAGGCGAGAAACGCGCCCAGTCCGCTGGCCAGCGACAGATAGAACCAGTTCGAGAACAACAGTCGCGCCCAGAGCGGTTGCGGCTCGGACTCGGCGAGATTCTGTTTGAGGTTCTCCTGCACAGACAGGTATTCCTCGACCTCGCTGGAAAAGAGATCACGCGAGTCGATGCGAATCGGATCGTTCGGTCCGGCCATGTAACGGGTCTCGCGCGGGAGGGGATTGGGGGTGAACTCAGTTGTGGTCTGTGAACTCTTTACGGCGATCGAAGGATTCGCGATCTCCTCAGATCGGGTTGGCAGTGGCTATTTGTCGGTCGGTTTCGGGGAGGATTTGTCCGCTGGTTTTTCACCGGCCGGGGACTCCTGGGATTTCGCTGCGGGTTTTCCCTCCGTCGATTTTCCGTCGCTCGATTTTCCCTCCGACGATTTGGACTCTTTGGATTTCTTGTCGGGGGTCCCTTCCAGCATTCCCTTCGAAGACTTTTTGGGCGGGGCGGAATCGTCGGCTCCACCAGATTTCCCTTCGCGGCGCGGGTCGCGCACCGATGAATTCTGGCCAGCCAGGACCATTCGCATGATGGCCGCCTGTTCTTGAGGCGAAAGGGCGTAATTCCGTTCAATCGACCCCAGAATTTCGCCCATATGCGAGACTTCTTCTTTCGCCCCTTTCCAAGTGGCTTTGAGGTCGGTCTTGGAATTGTCCTCCTGGGATTCCGCTTTCTTATCAGAGGCCTTTTCGATCTCGGCCATGCGATCCTTCAATTGAGACATTGTGGTCCGGGCCAATTCGACATGCTCTTCCAGCCCCGGCTTCAAGACCTTCGCCTGGAAGAACTGCATCGCGATCGCTTCGCGCACGAGCTGTTCCTTTCGAACGTCGGCCCAGCCCGCGAGCATGTACCCCAGCATCCCCGCCAGGAAGATCAAGCCGGTCGTCGTCAGCGTCGACGTCCAGTCATTCCGATCGTCCGCGCGACCTCGTCCCGCCGACAGATCGGCCGAGTTCATGGCGGTTCCGGTTGCCCCCGACTGCGGAGCGGGGGCCGACTCTGCCGGTCGGATCAGGAGTTTCGATCCGGACCCGCACCCGAGAAGAAGTGCTGGTGGATGAACACGTCGGGATCGGACAGGAAGATCCCGAAGTCGGGATGCGAATGGTACCACCCGACAATGCGGCTGTCGGCGTACTTCGTATCCATCTCCTGATTGATCTTGCCCCACGCCTCGTGGGTGAATGTCACCTCGGCATGCCCGCTCTTGGCGGTGTCGCACTGGATGATGTGCTGCACGTCGACGAACGGCCCCTCGGCGTCCCGCCGCCAGACTCCCACCAGCACACCACAAATCTCGACCGATTTGTTCGACGTCGCGTGCTGCCACGCATGATCATGGGCGGACGGAGCGAAAAAGACCCTCAGATCTCCCCCACCGCGTCCGGGAAACGCTCCCTGGGGAATCTCTTCTTGAGCCAGCAGCTTGACGTCGGGTTGGGATGAACTCATGACGACGCGCCCTGGGGCGAAAGGGTGTGATGCAGCGAGCCAAGAACACTTCTGGCGTCTCCCGCGAACTCATAATAGCGATACGTCTGCCCCGCGCGGGCGGCGATGACATCCCAAGCTGGCACGCCGATTGACTCGAGCGTGCGGTCGAGAAACGATTCGCTCCCGGTCACCACATGGAATGTGCGCGGCGTGCGCGGAACTCTGCACTTCGGACATTGCCCCTGCGATTCCGAGACTTTGCCGAGAGAAGCGAACAGTTCGCTGCTCTCGCCACACTGGGGGCAATCCAACCCCGCCAGTAAATCGCTGTTGAATTCCAGAATCGCCCCGTCCCCCAGGTCGGTCCGGGCCTGAGACAACAGTTCGCGAACTGTCGTGGAACCCACCTGCCGATCTAACGATTCCACCGGGTCGTAGGGATCGTGCGAGGGGCATTCCTCCCGGCGGGTGTAGTTGACCACGTAGCTCTGGTGCGACAATCCTTCGAAGACAAACCCTTTGCCCGACAAAGTCTCCAGTCCATGCAGCCACTTGACCGCCTCCTGACACTGGATCCCCGCGATGATCGACGCGGTTGTCGGCGTGGTCGGGGTCTTTCCTTGGGTGATGTCATTGCGGGTCAGCAAGGCGCAACTGCGACGGGCGGCGAGCATCTTCCAGTCGTTCTCGCTCATCGTGCATTCGTAGCAGGGACCGCACGCCGGGTCGAATACGCGGGCCACACCATCAAGCCGCTCAATCGCGCCGTCGATCCAGACCTTACCCGAACGGGCGGCGGCCCGATTGATCGAGACGCGTGCTTCGCGATTGTCGAGTCCCGCGATGACAATGTCAGCCCAGCGATAGATCCCCAGCCCCAGGTCGTAAACGACATTACCCGCCCAGGGAACGACGTGCAGCCCCGCATAGATTTCCCGGGCCCGTTCGGCGGCGATGACGCTCTTCGGTCGCCCCTTGTCGTGTTCCCGGAACAGCACCGAGCGCGAAAGGTTCGACTGTTCGATATGGTCCAGATCGCAGACAACAACCTGGCCGATCCCCAGCAGGGCGAGATTCTTGAGGATCTCGTTCCCGAGCGCGCCGGCACCAATCACCAGCACCTTGGCCCGGGCCAGTTTGTGCTGGTCCCACCAGCTCATCAGACGAAAACGGGCGAACCGATCGTCTTCCGCAGTCACTTGAAGGATGTCGCTCACGTCCAGACCCCCGCCAACACGGACTTAGAAGTGAATCGAGCGGAAACCGTTCGCGCCGGCGGTGATTTCCGGTTGCAGCCGAAGAACGTCTCCCGATCGGACTCCCGCGTTCGCCAGCGTTTCGTCTTCCAGCAATTGCCGGCCCGACCCTTTGTGATGGAACTTGTAGCTCATCAACTGCCCGTCGGGGCTGTGACGGGGGAGGTTCATCTTGTCGACGAGAACCGCGATGACGCGATTCACCTCGGCGTCGGCCGGCACTTCGACCGTCTGCCGTTTGTTGCCGGTGGCGTCCCAGACTTCGATTTGTATATTGCTCATGCGCCCGTCGTCCGCTGCGGTCGGTTGGTCTGGAGGGAAATTGCCGGTGGTCGGGTCCGGACAACCCGAGAATCGAACCGCACCATACGGTAGCCGACGCCGGGTACCTCATCAGTCTGGTGCAAAGAACGGGGGTTTTCAAGCCGGGCGGGACGGAATTTTCACGATTTGACAATTGTCGAATCGGGCGGGGGGTTGTTTTTTCGAGTATCGGGCGGATCGGAACTCTGCTTGACCTGAAAATCTGATTCAGAGATAAGTCGTGACCCTCCCGATTTCCCCACGCGACCTGCCCCCTTTGTCTTGGCCCACTGCCCCGCGAACAAGCCGTTCGTGGCCCCTTTCCACCCGCCCAATCCATGCCTGTTCACCAGAATCCACAGCCTGGACACCGCTGGTTTGCGCCGGTGCTGTGGGTTTTTGTCACAATATTGGCCGGGTGTCAGGCTTCACCCTTCGGCCCACGTTTCGCCTACGAACCACTTCCGGTTGCGGACTTGTCGAATGCGGTGGAAATTACCGTCCAGGACGAACGCCCCAAATGGCAAAAACAGTATTGGCAGGGGGCGGAAACCCCCCGCGATTACGAACTCGCGGTGACGTTCATTCCCCTGGAGAAATTCCGCCCGTTGCCGCACGAAGGGACGTCAGTCAGTCTGGGTGATCGGCTCGGTTTTGATGAAGCGGGACGCAACGCGAATTATGGGGAAATCACAACCGCGCTCGCGCGGGAACTCGATCAGGCCAACTTCATCCCTCTGAAGACGGTCCTGCACCTGAAGTCGTTCATCCTGGTCGTCAACAAGCAAGACGCGTTTCGTGAGGTCTGGGACGACCTCGCGGAAGCACGGCGGGAGGCATTGGTGGATTGGCGTCGTAATTCCACCGTCCGGGCCGTCGTGGGAATGTCCACCGGCGTCGCCGCCGGACTTGCCACGAGCCCGTTCGGGGCGGGAGTCATGGTGGGATCTTCCGCCGATATCCCCGCGCTCCCGGGCGAAACCCCCTTGGCACGCACCTATGGTGCCGTCACCGGCCCGCCAACTGAACTCGGAGATTATGGCCCCGATGTCACCTGCGTGATCGAAACGGAACTGGAATTGTACATCGATCGCAACGAACCCAGGCGTATACAATTGTCCTCGATATCGCGATCGCTGCCGCTCCTGCCTCCCCACTTCCTGACGGAGGAAGCAGTTCCGGCGACAATGCGGCAGGCTCTGCTGCAACTTGTGGAAAACGCCCGCGAACAATTCGCGGAAATTGACAGGGAATAGCGCGATCGGCAGGATCGGTTCACCCGGCAGAATCGGCAATCTCCTCGCAATCCCCGGAGACCGGTCGTGGCGCTCGTCTGTTGCAGTCGGCTTGGGCGGTGCGTCCGATACTTGAGATCGGCGAGATTGACTTTCTCTCGCTCCCCACAGTGCCCGGTTCCGCCGCGCGCCGCGCCATAGGCTAGCCTTTCCAGTGAGTCTGGTTGAGGTTCGCCAACCTGGGTACCTCACGGGTTCGTCGGAGATGCCACAATGAACAAACGTGCAATTGCCTGTGGACTGCTGCTGTTGGGGCTGACCGCCTTTCGAGGCGCGTTCGGTGCCGAGGGGGTGCCCACCCGCGAACAGCTCACCAACAAACTTCGCTTCAAAATTCCCTTCCAGTTTGAAGCCAACGACGTTGCCAAACGGGGTGCCGAGAAGGTCCAGTTGCTCGAATCCCGGGATCGCGGCGGCCAGTGGACCATCGCCCAGACTGTCGATATCTCCGCCGAGCGGTTCCAGTACCAGGCGACAGAATCGGGCAGTTACTGGTTCGCCCTGCGCATGGCCGACAAGTACGGCAAGGCCTACACCGAGTCCATCCCCAAGCCGGGGCTCAAGGTCCGAATCGATGCGGACAAGCCGAAGGTGAAGCTCGATCTCAGCCAGCCCAGTCCCGGAACGGTGCATGTCGCTTGGGATATTCACGATGAAAATCTCGAAATGACGAGTTTTCGTCTGAAGGTCCGCTCTCCCGGATCGCGCGATTGGGTAGAGCCTTCGTTACAGCCTCTGAGCAAACACCATTACGACTTCAAGATCACGCAGGCAGGCGTGGTGAAGGTCGAATTGTCGGTGAGCGACGCCGCTGGGAACGAAGAAGTGATGGAGCAGTCGTTGCAGGCCGCCGGCCCCAGCGATTCGGCTCCCGTCCGCCGCAATGAAAAAGTCGCCGAGGCCACGCGCGGCATGGGAGGAGGCGACCCGTTGTCGATGTCGACGGAGTTCCCCGACCTCACAAAACGGCAAGCTGTCGCCGATCGCAAACGGAATCAAATCCCCGTGAAACAGATTCCGGGCGGCGAGCTGGCTCCCTCGCTGCGGACCGCTTACCCCAAACAGAAACAGGAAGTGACCGATCCGCAGGCCCACAAGTCGCTCCGGAAAAGTTCGGTGCAGTTCGTCAACACCCTGCGGTTTCAATTGAAGTACGCCGTCCAGGATGTTGCCACCGACGAACTGGAATCAGTCGAACTCTACTGGACCAGCGACGGTGGGGCGACCTGGACTTCCTACGGGATCGACGAAGATCTGCGCAGCCCGTTTCTGGTGGATGTCGCCGAGCCGGGAGAGTACGGTTTGCAACTGGTCGTGCGGGATCGGGCGGGTAACGGCGGCCCGGTTCCCGAAGACGGAACAGCTCCTTCCATGTCAATCATCGTGGATCAGAAAGCACCGGAGCTGGAGCTGATTTCGGTCACCCCCGCATCGAACGATCGACGGGGCGCGGTGGAGATTACGTGGCGGGCGACGGATGACCATCCCGCCGAATTCCCCATCGCGGTGTCATTCGCCGAGAAGTTGAGCGGACCGTGGATTCGCATCGCGACGAAACTCCCCAACACGGGCTCCTACCTGTGGGAGCCGGCGACCCCGCTCCCGGAACAGATTTTCGTGAGGATCGAAGCACGAGACGCGGCTGGAAATCTGCGTGTGGTCGAAACGCCGCGTGGCATACGGACCGACGTCCCGCGCTCGGCGAGTCAGGATAGCCGCATCGACTAGAGGGCCGTCGAATTCCTCTCGATTCCCAGATTTCTTTTGACCCACCAGGCTGAAGAACAATGCAACTTGGATTTGTCAGTGCGATTCTCCCGGAATTGGCCCTGGAGGAAGTCGCCCACTTCGCCGCCGCGACCGGGTATGACTGCGTCGAACTGATGTGCTGGCCGGTGAGCAAGGCCGAGCGTCGTTACGCGGGGGTCACCCATCTCGACGTGGTCGACCTCACGCGCGCGAAAGCCGACGCGGCGCTACAAATCATGGCGGACAACGGGGTGGAAATCAGCGGGTTAGGATTCTATCCGAATCCGCTCGATCCGAACCCGGCGGTGTCTCAGCCGGCGATCGATCACCTGTATCGGGTGATCGACGCGGCGCAGATTCTGGGGCTGACCCGGGTGAACACGTTTGTCGGTCGCGACTGGACACGGTCGGTCGACGACAACTGGCCGCGTTTTTTGGAAGTGTGGCGACCGTTGATCGCCCATGCGGAATCGCGCGGAGTGCGGATTGGCATTGAAAACTGTCCGATGTCGTTCACTCGCGATGAGTGGCCCGGCGGGAAGAATCTGGCGACGACGCCGGCGATCTGGCGACGGATGTATGCCGACATCCCCAGTGCGCATTTCGGACTCAATTTCGATCCTTCGCATTTCGTTTGGCAGCAGATGGATTACCTTCCCGCCCTGCGGGAGTTCAAAGACCGGCTGGTTCACGTGCATGCCAAAGACGTCCGTGTCGACTACGAACGACTGAACAATGTCGGAATCATGGCGCACCCGAACGAGTACCACACGCCAAAACTCCCGGGACTCGGCGATGTCCACTGGGGGAAGTTCTTCTCGGTCCTGACCGAAGTGGGCTACCGTGGTCCCGTCTGTGTCGAAGTGGAAGACCGGGCGTACGAGCATTCCCTGGAGGCCCGCAAGGCGTCGCTGAGGCAAAGCGCGACCTTTTTGCGAAACTACATTCCGCACGGAAACGATTGAGACAAGTCGAGGCCTGGGCATCGAGCGATGTGGTTGGGCGAGGGTGGCCGGATGGGCGTGAATGGTGATCGCAGTTAACTTTCCCGCACGCTGACGTTACAGTAAATCCGGTCGCCATTTCGCCACACGCGCTGTCCGTTGGCCAGTCCTCTCTTTGTCGGAGTCATCATTGTGCGGGAGGTTCGCTGGTACTTCCTGTCGTTGGTGGTGATGGGAACCGCCGGGGCAGTCTACGTGTGGCTTTCCGAGCCCCCGATCCCTCCCCCGCCGGTCATTGACACGTCGCGTGCCGCCGCCCCGATCGCAGAGGCGATTGAAGAGGACTATGAGGAGGCGAAGTCCGATCCAAAGTCCGGATACGCACGTGGCCGGCTGGGAATGATTTGCTTCGCGCATGAATACCGTCGCGAAGCGCTGGAGTGTTTTCGCCAGGCGGAACGACTTGAGCCAAAACAGTTTCGCTGGCGGTACTACCGGGCGATTCTCGAAGAGGACTACAACCTCGCGACCGCGGCTGACGCGTACAAGGCGGCTCGCACTTATCGCACCGACTACGCTCCGCTCTATCTTCGGCTGGCGGATGTGCTGGTCCGTCTGGACCGCCCCGACGAGGCGCGAAAAAACTACATGACGGCGATCGAGTTGGCTCCCGACAGTCCGTACCCGCTCTTGGGGCTGGCGCGGTTGGAACTGGCGCTCAACGCGCGAGGGCCGGCCCACGAGTTGATCGATCAAGCGATCAAAGTCGCACCGTGGTTGCGTGACGCCGCGATGGAAAAGGTTCGTGTCCTGCGTCTGGAAGGAGATGTCAGCGAGGCGGCCCGCGTGGAAGAAGCCGCTGCCCAGCTCCCGCAGTCGACCAGTGGCATGCCCGACTCCTTCCTGACCGACGTCGATCAGATGGAGCTGTCGACAAATCGGCTTGGCAAACTGGTCGACTCTTTACTGACTGAGGGAAAAATCGAAGAGGCCGCCGAGTTGCTTAAGCGAATGATCATCGATCGTCCAGAGGTTGCCCGGGTGCGACTGATTCTGGGGAACATTCGCATGCGACAGCAACATCCGGAAGGGGCGATCCAGATCTTTCGCGAAACGGTCGATCGATTTCCCAATGACCCGACCGCCCATTTCTCGCTCGGGACAGCACTCGAATCCAAGGGCGAATTCGAAGAAGCGATCGTCGAATATGCCGCAGCGTCGAACCGCAAACCCGATTACGCCGAGGCCCTCTATCGCGAAGGACGCGTCTGGAACAAACTGGACCAGCCCGAAAAAGCGGTCACTCCGTTGAAACTCGCTTTGGCGGCTGACCCGTCATTGCTGCGGGCTCACATTGACCTGGCGCTGACTTTGGAAAAACTGGGTCGAATTCCGGAAGCGACCGCCGCCGCCCGAAATGCCCTGCAGCTCGCTCCGAAAGACGCGGAGGTTCACGAATTGCTCAAGAATTTGAAGGTCGCGCCTGCCGGCGCGAGTGAGAAGTGAGCGGCTGGTAGACTGTTCCGGTTATTCGGCAATTCCTGTATGCCACGGGCTGGCCCGCCGAATCAATTGGCATGATTGCGCACGAACTGCCGGTGTGGAACCGGAAGCAACCCGCCTGGATGGCGATCGCCGCAGGGATATTCTGCGCAATTTGCGCCGGCTGCCAAAACCTCGCCGCGCCAAGGGCAACGATTTCGTCCGAAACGCGACTCGCCTCCGTCGACTCGCGTGGGGCGGTTGCTGGCGGTTCGGGAACTTCGCGACCGGCCACACAGGTTGCGACTACAACCGGCGATTCGCGTGAACAGACGGATGGTCGGGGAGCGGAATCGGCAGACACCCTCCCGGGAACGACGCGGCTCCGCGTGTTTCAAAAACCGGCAGCCCGAGTCGTTCTTACCAGCGCTGAGTTTCCGAGTGAGGAGCCGGACGAAGAGCAGCCGATCGTCCCTCCTCCGCTCGACGGCGAACCAGACCATTTGAAGGACGGGACAAACGGAGCGAAACTGCCTCCCGATGAATCGGTCTCGGGTTTGATTCCTGAAGACGCGCCCAGCAAACTCTTCGATGACGAACTCCTCTTGGAAGGACTGGCGCGAGCGAGTCGCTCGGAAGGAAGTCTGGCGGCCGCCCCGATTGACTGGAGTCAATTCGACCCGGAGTTGCCGTTCGAAACCGCGCCAATTTTCACGTTTCGCGACGACCTGCACGACTTCCTTCCGAATTTCTACGCGGATACCAAGTCCCTGTTCACCTGGAAGAACGCGGTGATCCTGGGAGTGGGAACGGGAGTCGCGCTCGGGTTGCGGGAAAACGTTGACGGTGAGGTGCGGGCCTGGACTGCGGAACACCCCGAACGCTGGGGGGAGGGGACGGAGGTGCTGCGGTGTTTCGGCGAGTACAGTTACCAGGTGCCTATCCTGTTGGGGGGGTACGCCTGGAGTCTATGGCGCCAGGACGCGCCATTTCATGAATTCATGCAGTCGACCATTTCGTCGTACACTCTGACCTCGATCACCACGGTCGCGATCAAGGGGATGACTGATACCAGCCGTCCCACCACGGAGTTCGAAGATGGGCACTATGGATTTCCCTCGTTCCATGCGGCGAGCGCGTTTGCGATCGCGACCAACATCGAGACCTATTACGGCTGGAAGGCGGGGCTGCCCGCCTACGCGCTGGCGGGTTTGGTGGGTTGGAGTCGCATCGATCAGCGTGAGCATGATCTCTCCGACGTGGTATTCGGATCGGTTTTGGGATACACCATCGGAAAGTCGGTCGCGCTCGCCCACCAGGGGCGGGCGAACAACTGGCAGGTCGAACCGTGGTACGATCCGGCCCAGCGAGCCGGCGGCGTCTCCCTCGACCTTCGATACTGACAGAGTATGCGCGCAGAGATCATCGCGATTGGAACGGAACTGACCACCGGGGCCAAGCTCGACACCAACAGCCAGTGGTTGAGTGTCGAGTTGTCGGCCATTGGAATTCCGGTTCACTTTCACACCACACTGGCTGACGATCTCGACGCGAATATCGCTGCCTTTCGAATCGCTTCGGAACGGGCCGATCTGGTGTTGATCTCGGGGGGACTGGGGCCGACGCTCGACGATCTGACCCGCGAGGCACTGGCGCGGATGCTGGGGGTGGAGCTGGTGCTGCATGAACCGTCGCTGGCGGAGATCAAGGCGATGTTCACCCGACGCAATCGCGACATGCCCGAACGGAATGTCATTCAAGCGATGTTTCCCAGCGGCGCGATCCCGATTCAAAACCGTCGAGGGACTGCCCCGGGGCTGTGGCTGGAAGTCAACCGCGCTAATCGCCCCGCCTGCCTGTTCGCAGCGATGCCCGGCGTACCCAGCGAAATGAAGCCGATGTTTCGCGAAGATGTGTTGCCCAAGCTCGCGGGCGCGGGGACGTCGCGCGTCATCCGGAATGCCCGGATTCACTGTTTCGGCTTGGGGGAATCGGCCGCCGAGGAATTGCTGGGAGACGTGACCGCCCGCGGCCGCGATCCCGAAGTGGGGATCACCGTCCATGAGGCGACGATCACTCTGCGGATCGTCTCGGAAGCGCCCTCGGTCGAAGAAGCCCAAGGCAAGATCGCCGCCACGCGCGAAGTGATCCAGCAACGACTGGGCGAATACGTGTTCGGCGAAGAAGAGGACGAGATCGAACATGTGGTGATCCGCCAGCTCTTGCAGCGAGGCCAGACACTGGCGACATGCGAAGACGCGACGGCGGGCCAGTTGGCGAGCCGACTGACGCACGCGGCGGGTTCGGTGGGTTGTTATCGCGGCGGCTTGGTCGCGGTTCCTGAGGAGTCATTGGGGGCGATGCTGGGGATCGATTCCACAGCCATCGGAGGATCGGTTCCGCATGGCGCGGAGCGTGCCGGGGCGACGCGGAACCGGTTTCACGCCGACTATTCGCTCGCGGTCACTCCCCGCTCGCGTCCAGGGGACCGCGAAACCGATACCGACGCCCCGATCGCCCATATCGCGCTCGCCTGGGCGGGTGGCGTTGACGTTCGTGAAGTGAATCTCGCGGGGGATCCGACAATCGCGACGGCGCGGCTCACCAAAGGGGCGTTGAATCTGCTGCGGCTGTATTTGCGGGGTGACTCTGCCTGAATTTGATCCTTCTCCCCGTATTCAAGGAGAAGGTGGCCGTCAGGCCGGATGGCGGGCGATTCGGGTGAGGAGCCTATTGGCTCTAACTCATTGTAGAATCACGAACGCTACTCCCGACTCCCACGAACACAAGCGGACGAGTGCGGAACAATGATTCTTGAAGAACTCGAACTGCAGAACTACCGCTGCTTCGAATCGCTCATTGTGCGATTTGATCGTCAACTGAACGTTTTCGTCGGACCGAATGGGGCCGGAAAATCAACGATTCTGGACGCGATCGCGGTTGGTCTGAGTCCGATCGTCGAGCAACTCGACTTCGAACCCGATGAGGAAGATGACGACGATGGCGAGCGTGGCGGCTCTCCCGCCGGGCTCCGTTCGGAACGCGCGCTTCGCCTGCGACAGGGTGATGTGCGGCAGACGGGTCCCGACTTGCAGGCCAGTTATGCGGGTCTGAGGGTGCGTGCGAAATTCCCCTGGGTCAACGGTGCGACCACTTGGTATCTCTCCCGGTCGCGCGCGCCTCAGGTTTCATTTGATGGACAAAGTCTATTTCCGCGCGAGGATTTTCCTGTCCCCATCACCGGGAATTATTTGTCGCAGTTGCAGGCGGTGATCGCGCAGCCGATTCAGGCCCATCAGTTTCAGCGTGATTATGTCCTGCCGGTCTTCGCAGTCTACGGCACCAATCGTGCCGTGAACCTGCCGCACAACCGCATGGGGCCGGCGAGTATCCCCGGGGCATTTCGAAGACTGGCCGCCGTGGAAGGAGCGTTGCGATCGAACGGAAACTTTCGCTGGGCGGTCCGATGGTTTGATGCTTTGACGGCGCGAGAAGCCCGGGAACGGGACGCAGGTCTGCGGCATGGCCCGCTCCCGCAGGCGGAGGCGGTTCGACTGGCAATAGAGCGGGTTCTTCCCGAAATCTCGCAGCCGCGGATCGACCCGATTCTCGGGCGATTTGTCGTCAATCTACAAGACCCCGCCGGGCACATGATCCAACTGTTTCTGGACCAACTCTCCGACGGCTATCAGGTTGTGCTGGGGCTGGTGATGGATTTCGCCTTGCGTCTGGGAATTGCGAACCCTGTCGGATCAGCGGAGGAGATCCTAGCTCAGTCGGCACTATTGGTGATCGACGAAGTCGACCTGCACCTGCACCCCGCGTGGCAACAACGCGTGATTCCCGACATGCTGCGTGCGTTTCCGCAAACGCAGTTCATTCTCACCACGCACAGTCCCCACGTTCTTTCGACTGTCGACGCCGCGTCAATTCGCGCGCTGCATCGCGTCGACGGGCAGATGCAGGTAAGAATCCCCCAGTTTCAAACCAAAGGGGTTGTGAGCGCCGACGTGCTGGCCGAGATCATGGGGGTCGATCCAGTGCCCAATGTTCCCGAAGCCCAATGGCTCA
>JAPLOC010001209.1:16500-17353 GCA_026692825.1 Planctomycetota bacterium
GCCCAATGGCTCAGCGATTACAGGGCAGCAATCGAAACCGGAACCTGGCGCGACGCTACGGGTGTTGAACTTCGGGCGAAACTCGAAGCGCATTTTGGACCGCAGCATCCCGTGATGCTTGATTGCGACCGGTTGCTGCGATTCGCGGAATTCAAGCGGGGGCGTGTATCATCGGGAGAAAGCAGTGCATCGACTTGATCGCTCCGCGGTCCTGGCCCCGAAGTGCCTCGATTCCTACCGCCATGGGGCCAACACCTGGAGCGACGTAACGGAGGAACACCGGCAACAGATTCGGGGACAACTCGAACAATTGCAGGGACGGCGCTGCGCGTATTGCGAAGCGTCGCTCGATCAACTTGGGCAGCATATAGAGCATTTCCGCCGCCGTAGCCAATTTCCCCGACTGACGTTTGAATGGACAAACCTGCTGTGGTCCTGCGACAGCAGTCAACATTGCGGCCACTATAAAGACCAGGGGGCGGGACCGTATGATCCGGATGAGCTGATTGATCCGTGTGTCGATGACCCCGACAGGTACTTTCAATTCCACAGCGACGGCAGTATTCGTTTACGCCTTGGATTGAAGCCCCACGAGAAGAGTCGCGCGGAGGAGTCATTGCGGGTGTACAATCTCGACAGTACGCGAGGCCCCCTGCGGCACATGCGAATGTCGATGTGCGCAGGATACGTCCAAATTGGCGCAGAGCTGGCTGATTTCGCACAGAACGTGGGTCCGGATGAGTGGCGACAGTACCTGGAACTCGAGTTGGCCAGCACGCGGGAGCTTCCGTTTTGCACGGCGATTCGGCATACGCTCGGGGGCGGAGGATGAAGGATGAAGGATGAAGGATGA
>JAPLOC010001210.1 GCA_026692825.1 Planctomycetota bacterium
GCAAAGAATCCGCCGCCCCCACGAGCGGAGATGTTTGGCGGCAAGCCGTTCCCCGGCATTACCCAACCGCCCCGCGAACCAACCGGGCTCCGCGTTGTCGCCTTTGAAAAACCACCGCCGCACCAAGCCTTGCAGGCTGCGCCACCACACGACTGGCCCCCAGGCGGAAGAGGACGACCGCTAAAATCACCAATGACAGAATGTATCTGGTTTCAAGAAACGCCTCCGGACGGGTCAGAGACCCGTCCTACGACGGCATGGCACAAATTTATGCCATTCTCACGTGCGCATGCCAACGCCGATTCGCCAGCCGAACGACGGCTGGCAAATCGGAACCCCCTCTCGTCCAACTACGAAGCGGGGACTTCGGGAGTGTCCTTCTTCGTGGCCCGGCGTTCGACCAGTCGGGTCTTCTTACCGACGCGATCACGCAGGAAGAACAGCTTCGCCCGGCGGACCTTACCGTGCCGCACGACTTCGAGCTTCGAAATCTTGGGAGAGTGAATCGGGAAGGTTCGTTCAACCCCTTCACCGGCGACGATTCGACGGACGGTGAACGTTTCACGGGTTCCGCCACCGCGTTGAGCGATCACGACACCGGTGAAAATCTGGATGCGTTCTTTGTCGCCTTCCAGAATACGGGTGTGGATGTTGACGGTATCACCGATTTCGAACTTCAATGGCTCGGCGCGCTTGCTGGACGCCTCAACCTTGTTCAGCAACTCAACAGCTCTCAGGGACATGCTCCCGGTTCCTTTCTCTCATCTGCAAGTGGGGTGTCTGGTCCGCGACGTTCGCGGGTGCGAGACAAACTGGCGGCGGTGCGCCAGTGGGCGATTTCGGCGTGGTTTCCGTTCAACAACACATCGGGAACCGTCATCCCGCGAAACTCGCGGGGACGGGTGAACTGGGGATATTCCAACACACCCGATTCAGCGAACGACTCGTACTGACTGCTGGTTTCATCCCCCAGCACGCCCGGCACAAGTCGAATCAACGTCTCAATCAACACCATCGCCGGTACTTCACCGCCGTTAGTGATGTAATCTCCGATCGAGATTTCCACAGGGGCCAATCCCTGCCGAATCCGATCGTCAAATCCTTCGTAGCGGCCACACAATAACACAAACCGTGACTCGTGGGACAACGACTCCACCAATCTCTGGTCGAGCGTCTGACCTGCGGGGGTCAGCATGATCAATCGACCGGGGGCAGTCCCCTGCTGTTGAACATGTTCCACACAATCGAACACCGGCTGGCAGCGGATCAGCATTCCCGGACCGCCGCCGTATGGTTTATCGTCAACGGACTGATGTCGACCGGTCGCCCAGTCGCGAAAATTCCAGCGATGAATTTCCACCAGTTCCCGATCGATCGCCTTTTTCAGCAAGCTTTGCTGCAAATAGCTTTCGAACAGATCGGGGAACAACGTCAACAAGTCAAAACGCATGGATGCGACTCAACGAGTGGGACGCTCCGCTGGCAGATACAGGTCCGTGGTTTTTGGAACCGACACCCGCCGCGCTGAACGCCTGGCAGGTCGAGCGATCAACCTTCGGCGGCCGGCTCGGCGGCAGCCTCACCTTCCGCAGCGGGGGTCTCGACCGGCAACGGCTTGGGAGCGACGCGCTCCGGAGCCGGCTTCGCCGACCCGAAGTCATTCGCCTTGATCTTCTTGATCAGCGTCGCGACGCGGTCGCTGGGGAGCGCGCCCTTCGAAATCCAGAAGTCCACCCGTTCCATGTCCAGTTTCACCCGGGCCGCCTTGTCGCGAACCATCGGGTCGTAAGTCCCCACTTCCTCGATCGGCAGCCCGTCACGGGCCTTTTGACGATCAATGACGCAGATGCGGAAGAATGGCCGGTGCTTCCGACCATGAAGTCTCATGCGAATACGAACAGCCACGAAGACTGACTCCTCAGTTCAAAAAACGGAACGACTGTCTGGTTGTTGTCAGGGACTGGTTGGGGCTACGAATCGGTGTCACGCTCAGGGAATCGTGCCAAATCAACGGCGGTTTTTCTTCCGCTGCTTCTTGGCATCTTTCCGCTGGCGCTTCTTCTTCTCTTTATCAATCTCGGCTCGGGCGCTGCGGTTCTTGCCGAACGAAACCTCGGCTCCCGGGTCGAACGCCCCCATACTGGCCATTTGCTGCAACGACCGCAAGCGGTCGAGGTGGCTCTGGCCAGCCATGTTCTGCATCATCTTCTGCGCGTTGGCAAACTCTTTAAGCAGCTTGTTGATCATCGACGGTTCGGTACCGCTGCCGGCGGCAATGCGCCGACGCCGGCTGATGTCGATGATCTCGGGATTCTCCCGCTCGGCTTCCGTCATCGAGCTGATGATCGCTTCGATCTTCCCTAGATCCTGCTCAGGATCCATGTCGGCGTCGTTCATCATCTCCGAGATGCGCCCCATCCCAGGGATCATCTTCATGATCGATGAAAACGAACCGAGCTTCTTGACTTGCTGCATTTGATTGCGGAAGTCAGTCAGCGTGAATTTGCCCTTGCGGAGTTTTTCCTGCTGGGCCGCCATCTGCTCGGCGTCGAAGTGCTGCTGCGCCTTTTCAAACAGCGTCAGCACGTCGCCCATGCCCAGAATCCGGCTCGCCATCCGGTCGGGATGGAACATTTCGAGCTTGTCGAGCTGTTCCCCCACGCCGATGTACTTGATCGGCACACCGGTGACCGACTTCACCGACAACGCCGCCCCACCCCGGGCGTCGCCATCGAGCTTGGTCAACACGACGCCGTTCAATTCCAGCGCGGCGTTGAACACCTTCGCCGAATTGACCGCGTCCTGGCCAGTCATCGCGTCGCAGACCAGCAGCACCTGGTCCGGCTCGACGGTGCGGTCGATCTGCTTCAATTCCTGCATCAACTCGTCGTCGATGTGCAGCCGGCCCGCAGTGTCGAGAATGACAACGTCGACATTCCCCTGCTTTCGGGCCAGGGCGACCCCGTTCTGACACACCGTGACCGGGTTCGACGTGGGAGGTTCGGTGTACACCGGAACCCCAAGCTGCTCGCCGATGATCTTCAACTGATCAATGGCGGCCGGACGCTGCAAGTCGGCGGCTACCAGCAGGGGACGCCACCCTTCGCCTTGCAGCATTTTGGCCAGTTTGCCGCAGGTTGTGGTCTTTCCACTCCCCTGCAAACCGCACATCATAATGACGCCGACCTGCCCTTTTGCCAGATTCAGCGTGTGATCGACCGGACCCATCAACTGGATCAGTTCACGGTGGACCACGCCGACGAACTGCTCGAACGGCTTCAAGGAATCAAGAACTTCGGTCCCGACCGCGACGCGCGCAACCCGATCGCAGAACGACTGGGCGACGTCGTAATTGACGTCGGCTTCCAGCAGCGACTGACGGACGGCCTGAAGCGCCTCCCGGATGTTCTTTTCGGTCAGCTTCGTCTGACCGCGAAGAAACGACAGGGCGCCTTCAAGTCCTTTTGTGATGCTCTCAAACATGGAAGGAACTCGGTGTGGGGCGAATCGCGGATTGTATCGTGTCGCCCCAGCGCTGACAACGGCTCAAGTACGATGAGGCACAATTGTACCGTAATGTCTCCATACTGCAATCGGTTCAATTCCTGTCTGGCAACTGACGTTTGCTGACGTTTCGGCAATCCAAGGTTTCTCGAAGCCTCCCATCGACCGGCAAGTGAGGGGTTTATCAGGCAGTTTCCGGTCTGTACCGGTAACTGGCGTTTTTTCGGCCCTGTCGACATCGGACCAATTCCTTGGAACGTGTCCAAAATCAAACCCGTCTGTTTTGCTTGTTTCGCGGACGGTCGGCACGACGAATGTTGAAGTGCGTCGCGGAGGCCAGCGGCGGGTGAAGCTGGGTTTTCAAGGAATGACCAATGCGGTCCATGAGTTGGTCGCGACCCCGCGCAGAACTGTATGTGCGGCTCCCCCAGATCCGGTGCCACAAAATCCGGTGAAACCGACCGATCCTACCTCGATTCGGTCGACCACGGTAAGATCGCCCCTGTCGCCCGATGTTTTCAACTTCCAGGGATTTCGCACATGGCCACGTTCATCAGCACCATCATTTTCACCGCGCAGGGACTGCAGGGGATCGACGAGACCACAAAACGAGCCGCCGCTCTCAAGGCGGCCGCCAAAAAACGAGGCGTCAAGATCACCAACATCTACTGGACGCTGGGGGATCACGACGGAGTCTTGATTTTCGAAGCGGCGGACGACGAAACCGCCGCCGCGTTTCTGCTGCACGTCACCTCGCAGGGCAATGTTCAAACCAGCACGGTGCGGGCATTCACTGCCACCGAGATGGATGGCATTGTTGCCAAGGCCAACGGTTGATGTGTGACGTCGCGGCTGTGGCGACGTCATACGGTGTCGGCACTCCAAACACGTCTCCCGGGTGAGGAGGGGAGCTTCCTCACCCGTGGGACTCGAACAACAGACAATCGAGGCGGAAGCAGCATGTCGACAGCGGGAATTGAACGGATTGTGCGTGAGAAGTACGGGCAGGCGGCGGCGAGCGGACTCTCCTCTCACAACCAGGGGGTGCGCGGGGTCGCCGAGGCGTTCGGGTATTCCGCGGAAGAACTCGCCTCCATCCCGGCGGAGTCGAATCTGGGGCTGTCGTGCGGCAATCCCACCGCGTTCGCTTCACTGCGGCTTGGTGAAGTCGTTGTCGATCTGGGAAGTGGCGGCGGGCTGGATGTCTTCCTGGCGGCGCGCAAGGTGGGGTCAACCGGTAGGGCGATTGGAATCGACATGACCCCCGAAATGGTCGAACTCGCCCGGAAGAACGCCACGACGGCGGACCGGGGAAAACCGCTTTCGAATGTCGAGTTTCATCTGGCTCAAATCGACCGGCTGCCGCTCCCCGATGCGTCGGTGGATTGCGTGATCAGCAACTGTGTGATCAATCTCGCCACCGACAAGCCGGCGGTCTTTCGCGAGATCGCGCGGGTGTTGAAACCAGGAGGGCGTCTGGCCGCCAGCGACATTGCGCTCAAGCAGCCTCTGCCGGACGATCTCGCCCGGGATCTGATGGCCTACGTGGGCTGCGTCGCCGGCGCGATTCTAGTCGCGGACTATGAGGCCGGTTTGAAGGGGGCCGGTTTCGAAGAGGTCGCGGTCGTCGACACGGGGGCCGACCTCAATGCGTACACCCAGGTGGAGAACCAGGCGGGCTGTTGTTCGCCCGCGATGACGTCGGACTCGGGTCTGAACGTGGTCGATTCCGGTTGTTGTTCCACAGCCCCGGCAGCCCACGTTCCCGGCTGGGACATTCTGAAGAACCACGACGTGAACGCCTACGCGATGAGTGTGCGGGTGTACGCTGTTCGACGGTAAGAACTTCTAGAACAAACGCGTCGAACGCCGAAACGAATCGATCAAACAATTGACGGATCGCTTCTCCCGTTCGCCCAAGATGCAACCCTTTCAGGGAAGGTAGCCGCCCGTCGCGTGACCCGGTGTAGGTCTCGCGATGCTCGACCAACCCTGGGCATTGCTCTAAAACCCCTTCGGGGTAGACGCGCGTCACGCTAACCACGAAATCGATCTTGGACAGGCACCAAGATCTGATGCTGACCGACCGTCTTCAGTGCCGACTCTCAACAACCGTCCATTCAAATCCATAGTCGTCACACAAGCTGCGGAGCTGTTCCCCCAGCCAGTCGGAATGGCGTAGGTCATCGTGGGTAAACCCAAAACAGACGCCGTCATCGCGCCGCACCAGGAACGATCGACTCTTCACGGCGGGACCGAGTTTTTGTAGCGGTCCCGAGAGAATCGGCAGGTTTTCGACAAGGATCGACTCGCGGACGCTCGCGATCCGCGTCCACAGAAACGTGGCATCCCCCTCACGGCGGTGGACGTACAGTCCCTCCTGATGGAGATCGACATGAAACCCGACAAGTCCACGGATCCGAATGTAAATCACCCACCCGAGCCACGCGAAAACGAAGCCCACGAGCATGACAAAACTGGCGGCGACCCAATTCCAGTTGTTGGCGTGATAGAGCGGCATTCGTCGCCACCCGTACTTCGCGCTGTTGTGGTAACAGCCCCATGCAATCCCGAGCGCCAACAACTCGAGGATCACGACCAGAATGACACCGGCGTAGAAATTCGCCCGGCCGGGATGCAGCGGCTGCAACAGCTCACCGAGCTGGCTGGCATCGCCATCCGCCGGTTTGGATTGTGATTCCATGACATGCGTTCCACGTCCTGAACTCGAGTTGAATCAACTGTTTCTAGAGTCGAACGAGCCCGGCAAGGTCCGATTCGTGGGGAGGGGGAGTTGCGCGAACAGGGGGGGGAGTTACCGCGGTTTGTCCAACGTCACTTTTACGACGACCTTGTCGTTTCCTCGCTCGACTGTCACGTCGACCACATCGCCCGGTGCGAACCGTCGCAGGGCCGCGTCAAAGTCGTCGAGGTTGGTGATCTTGTTGGGCCCGAGTTGGATGATGTTGTCTCCCCCCTTGAGTCCCCCCTTTTCAGCAGGCCCCCCGCCGACAACTCCCCCCAAAGCGTAACCGGGTTTGTTGCTGCCAAAGTCGGGGATGCTGCC
>JAPLOC010001211.1 GCA_026692825.1 Planctomycetota bacterium
GCTGCCGCCGCCTGCGAAGGCTCTATCTCGTCAAGCAAAGGCCGTTCCAATTCCGGAAGTCCCTCGCGGGTGAATCCCAGTTCTTTGGCTTTGGCCAGAGCGGCGGTCGCCTTTTCCGGGTGCTTGCTGCGCTGACTCGCGACCGCCAGGTGAAACAGAAACAACTTGGACGGAACAATCTGGATCACCTGATCCAGAATCTTCTCCGCCTCATCGTTGCGGCCCAACTGCAAAAGCGCCAGGGCGCGGGTGTCGAGGAATTCAGCACGGGCGGCGTCCACTTCAATCGCGCGGTCGATATGTACCAACGCCTGCTGGCGCCGGCCCTCCGAAAACGCCTCGGCGTACGCCAGGTTGTTGAGAGTGATTGGCGATTTGGGAACGTGGGGCAGGGCGCGATCATACAGGGCGATCGCTTCGTTGAGTTTGGCCGGTTGCAGTTTGTGGTCGGCCAACAGCATCAGCGCCGGAACCAACCGCTTCTCTTCAATCTCCTTGCCAACAAAACTCGTCAGCCCTTCGAGGACCTTGGATTTCACGGATGCGTCTTGCGCCGCAAGTTCCAGAATCACACCGTAAGCAGCCGCCGCCGCTTCCGGGTCTTGGACTTCATATTTTGATACCAAGGCCAAGGCGGCGTCATAATCTCCGCCGCGCGCGTGCAAAATCGCCAGGTCCATTCCCAGAACGGGGTCGTCCTGCGAGTCGAGAGTGGACTTCAGCATCTTCTTCGCCGGGCCAAACTCTTTGAGAGCTTCCAGCGTTGCGATGACCGACCGAACCGATTCGCGGCGAATTTGCGTTTGGCGTTCCTCATTTTGGAACACTGAGGCATACAACTTCGGATCAAGCCGTTGGGAATCGTCAGCGACCAGTTTTCGAAGGGAGTCGGCCAAGCTCTTTTGCGTCTCGGGATCGTTCTGGGTTTCGACGGCGAATCGGCGTAACAAACCCTCGCCACGTCCCAGTCGAGCCAGCGACCGAAACAGTTCGGCTGGCTCGGATCGATCAAGTGTCGCGGCGAATTCGACCAGTGGCGGGACACCGTCGGCCGCAGTTCCCAACTTCGCGGCGAGCCGGGCCTTGCACAGAATCGTTTCCAGCGCAAGCGGACGCAGCCGTGCCAGCCGTTCGGTATTCTCACTGAGCGATTTTTTCTGCGTCGCGTCGAGTTCGCCGGGCTGGCTGAGCCCGAAGAACAAAAGCTCGGTGACGATCGCCGCGTTTTGCGACTGACTGTCGGCGAGTTCCCCAAACAACGTCCAGGCTTCAGCGGACTTTCCTGTGAAGCCATAGGCCCGGGCGAGATCGAGCCGGCGCGCGAGCGGGAATTCGCCACGGGCCGACCAGTGTTCCAGGACGGGAACGAGTCGTGGGAGCCCGGACCGCCCGGGCATCTGCGACAAGACTGAGGCGAGAATTCCCAGGCTGCGATCGGTCAGATCGGGGAGCCGGCGTTCGTGGCGGAGGCAGAATTCGACATACTTCTGCGCTGGGAAATTGTCTCCCGATCCCGCTTCGAGACCTTTCACAAGTGCCGCCTGAGCGGCTGCCAGATCACCCCGCAATTCCAGGAGCATCGCGTGTAGTGCCGACGCCCGATTCGCAGGCTCGACGGGAATTGACTTCCACAGCGGACCCTCCTCCCCGACCGCGGCGTCCACCAACCGAACCTGATTACCGTACGCGACCCGAAAGCGGTCGATCGCCAATGCCGCCCGGGGAAATCGATCCTTCACTTCCAGATCGGTTCTGCGAAACTCCAGGCCGACGAGGTTGAAGAGGATTAGCTGACTCTTGGGAAATTTTGACTGGGCTTCGACCAGCAATTTTTCGGCATCGACAAACTCCCCGAGTTCCTCCAGCACCGCCACCCTCAATTGGGTCAGTCGGAAATCGTTGGTTTTATCCTCCTCCGCCGCCGTTTCAAGTTTTTTCGTGATGGGTGCCCAATTGCGCTGTTCTTCAGGCAAAGCCCTCACTGCGGCGACTTCTCGTATGAGTTCGGATTGCCAATCCTTGTCAAGTTCTTTCGCTCTGGCGAACGCTTCGTCCGCGTCGTCCTTGTTCCCCAACCGCTGATTCGCTTCACCCAGGTTCTGCCAAGCGAATGCCCAGGTGGAATCGCGATTCTTCGCCGCCAGGCTGACAGCTTTGAGGGCCGCCCAGTCCTGGAGCTGCTTTTGACATTCGATTTGCGATTGAATCGCCATCTTCCAGTTGAAATCTGTCTTCGCGTTATTCCCCAACGTTTCCCAAGCCGTCGCCGCCTCCTTCCAGCGTTTCTCGGCCTGCAGTTTACTGGCGGCCAACAGATCCGACTGTTCGCGCGCCTGCCGCTTGTCGAGAACACGGATCAATCCGTCGATTTCCTGCTCCAACGCCTTTTGTTCCTCTTCCGGAGCCGACGCCAACCTGGTCACCAGAGTACTCGCCAGTATCACATCCAACTGAGGCAGCAGCCCGCGGGCGGCGAATCTCAGCTTCTGTTCGACAGAAGCGTCGTCCGATCGCTTTTTGGCCAAGACAATCGCCTCGCGAAACATTTTTTCGGCGTTCTTCGGTTCTTGCACATCGAGCGCGAGCAGCCCCAACAGGAAGGGGAATTGGGGATCTCCAGGGGCCACTCGCGCCCCGAAAATCGCGAACTGTTGGGCGGACTGATGCGACTGTTCCAATTTCGGGCCGTTGCCTTGCGCTCTCGCGATCTGGCTGAGTTCTCGCTGAAGCCGTGTCAGAAAACTCCACACATCCGGTTCTTCCGGGCCGGCCGAACGGGCGAATAGCCCCTGCTTCAATGCCCCTTCTCGATCACCTTTCTCGGCCATCCAGTACGCCTTGGTCAGTTGGGCTTTCCACACCGGCTCGGCGTTTCGAACCATGGCATCGACAAGGCTCATCTCCACCGACTTATCGTGTTCCGGCAACCAGTTCTTTTGTTTCGTCGGGAGCGGCTCTTCCCCCTTCACGAAACGCTGCGCGATTTTCTGCTTCAATTGAAAGTCCAGTGGATTCTCTTTCCGCATCGCCAGAGCCGCCAGACGCATGTACGAATCGACGTCCTTTGAGCCATCGTTCAGCGCCGCCAAGTAGACTTCCGCCGCCTGATCAAACTGTTCCAATTCCTCATGGCAGACAGCGAGTTTCGCCAGGTTGATCGGATTTTCCCGAGCTTCTGACGACATTTTGGGAAAATGCGTCTCGGCCGCCTCGGTGTAAAACCGTTTCCTTTGTTCAGGGAAAAACGGGGCGATCATCACGCCGATCTCAAACAGCCGGCCGTGGACTTTCGCTTGATCGGGGGCCTGTAACGCGGCGTCCGACAGCATTTGATACACGCGGTCCAGTTCACCTACGTTCGCCTGTTTTTCCATCCACTCCGATAGCTCGATCAACGCGTCCGTGTCGGTTGGTTTCAGCCGCAGGTACAGAGCCATGCGACGGCCCGCGACTTCCAAATCCCCCGCCGCATACGCGGCTTGAGCGTCCTTCAAAAGCGAGGGTGCATTGTGATTGCGCCAGAAAGTGCGCGCACCGTAGGCACCTCCGCCAGTCAGTCCCGTCAGGACAACCAGCCCCAGCAAGAGACGCCAGTTCAATCGAATTTTGACTTGATCGTTTTGCGAGTGCATTGCTTGGATCCTTTGAATCAGCGAACCAGAAGTCTCGCCCCAACCGAGGGACCCGTCCGCCGCATCATTCTAGCGGATATCCGAGACTGAATTCACGCGTGTGGTCAAAAAAGGTGCAGGTAGAACGGCGGGCCCGAGTGGATCATCCGTGGCAACCCGATCCGATCACCGACGGGGGCCGTTTTTCCGAATTCCACCCGAAATCGGCCCGATGTACAGACGATCCTGTCCTGCGACCGCTGGAAAATTCCCGTCTTGAGTCAATCTCTGGAAATTCCCTGGCCGAAGCAACTCCCAAAAAAAGTGTGACACGAACACAACCACGAAACTGGGGGCCACTGCCCCCATTCAACTCACTATCAATCGGATGCGGCGCAAGCCGCCAAGCCGAGTGTCTGTCGAACCGCAGGCCTCCCGTCCGTTTCTCGCGTATCCATCCGGTGGGAACCGGACGTACTCACGAGGTGTCGCGCTTCAACATCGCTGCCATCAAAACGCCGCCCGTGTCGCCGAGCGCACAGGATCCGTGGTAGGAATCTACAAAAAAATGAAATTGCGAGAAAAACTAGAAAAGAATGGCTGAATCGTGCTGTTGCCCACGATGTAGCCGTCCATTTTCTGCGCACGAAGCTGCTGCGGCCGTTTTTCCGCGTTCCACCCGAAATCGGCCCGATGTACGGACGATCCTGTCCTGCGACCTCTGGAAAATTCCGGTCTTGAGTCAAACTCTGGAAACTCCCTAGCATGCATCCCGTATGGCGATTCTCACGCTTCCCCCTCCTTGCCTTCACTCCGCCAAGCCGTGTCTGCCCCTTTCGATTTCACAGCGGCAATGCGCAATCTGTGCGTTGACATTTCGCTGCGCGTCCCGGAATTCCAGCATGTGCGCATGGACCAAGTCGCTGTCACGTTCGCCCAGGCAAGACGACGTGTCCCCCACGGACTGCAGGCGAAGTTGACTCCGCTGCGATTCGTCGACGGAGCCGTCGTCACCCGGAAAAACGGCCGCGAGTGGATGATCCAGCGCTGCTACGCCAATGGTGTCGAGATGCTGTACATTTTAACATTCTATCTGCCCCGATTTCAAGAGCAATCATTCCGCGAAAAGCTGATTACGGTGATGCACGAGCTGTTTCACATCAGCCCACGATTCGACGGCGATATCCGCCGACTTCCAGGACATTACCACGTGCACTCACACAGCCAGAAGGAATTCGACAGAGAAATGGGGGTGATCGTCGACGCCTATCTGCGACGGTCTCCCCCCGAAGATCTTTACGCCTTTCTGCAACACAATTTCGCGCAACTCACACAGCGGCATGGGAGAGTGGTCGGGGTCCGGGCACCAATCCCCAAGCTGTTGCCGGTACCGCGACGGGCGTAATTCCCGGTCCAGGTTCAAAGTCGCATTTTGGCACCGAACCTCAGTGACACCCACCAGACAGAAGTAGAAAATCTCCGTCCAATCGCCGAAAACCTCCACTGAGGTCATCGGTGACTTCAGATTTGCCGGGTTCAGAACGCGGTTTCAACCCTTGGCGAATGGGTGTCTCGCGAGGCCGGATCATTCTCCTCCTTTTCGAGGAGAATGTGGCGGGCAGGCCGGATGAGGCGAAAGCGGCGCGGTGTGGATTTGGAGCCGGGAGTGTGTGCGTGCCAATGAAAAGACGCGGGTTCCGTGATACACTTCCGAACCGTGTTCCTTTGCGCGACCGTTTGCCGCGAAATCTCCTGTGATGAGGATGCCTGCTGGTGCCCCGAGAGATCAATCAGATTGTTCAAGGCGACTGTGTCGCCTCGCTCGCGCAGCTCTCCGAAGGCTCCGTCGACCTCGTCTTCGCCGATCCGCCGTTCAATATCGGCTACGACTACGATGTGTACAAGGATCGAAAAAAACCGAACGAGTATCTCGCCTGGTCACGTCAGTGGATTGAAGGAGTCCGCCGGGCGCTCAAACCGACCGGAACGTTCTGGCTGGCGATTGGCGACGAGTACGCCGCCGAGTTGAAAATCCTCTCACAGGAGATCGGGTTCACCTGCCGCAGTTGGGTTGTGTGGTACTACACCTTTGGCGTGAACTGCAAATACAAATTCAGCCGCTCACACGCGCATCTGTTCCATTTTGTGGTTGATCCCACAAAATGCACGTTCAACACCGAGGCGATTCGGGTTCCCTCCGCCCGGCAGCTCGTGTATGCCGACAATCGCGCCAATCCGGTGGGACGACTTCCCGATGACACCTGGATTTTGCGGCCGCAAGACTGTGTCGACGGTTTTCAGGCGGAGGAAGACACCTGGTACTTTCCGCGCGTCGCGGGGACGTTCAAGGAACGGGCTGGTTTCCATGGCTGCCAGATGCCCGAGCAGTTACTGGGTCGGATCATTCGGAGTTGTTCGAACGCGGGGGAGCTGGTCCTTGATCCGTTTTCCGGCAGCGCCACCACGCTGGTCGTCGCCAAGAAACTCGAGCGGAATTATCTGGGGTTTGAGCTCTCCGAGGACTACGCGACGCGGGGAACTGAGCGACTGAAAAAAGTGCAACCTGGAGACCGGCTGGAAGGCGCGCCCGAGCCTTTGGTCAGCGCCCCCAACACCGCGAACGGCAAATCGCTGGCCTCCAGAGTGCGGAAGAAAAAGGTTGTCGCCAATCCCGACCAATCCGAGGAGAACGGCACACCAGACGGAAAAACTGTCGTGAAAAAGGGGAGTCGGGATTCTCGTGCCACGTCGCAGCAGATTCTGTTTGAATAGGCTCGCTCGCCACACTCTCAACACACGGACGAAACGGTGAAGCAGAACAAGAAAGCCGCGACGGAGTGTGCCGAACGCCTCAAGGCGCTCTCCGAGCCGTTGCGACTGCGGATCGTCGACCTGCTGCGGGCCGGGCCGTTGACGGTCACTCAGCTCGCGGATCAGTTGGCTTCAGAGATGGTGACCACATCACATCATCTTAAGATCCTGAAGCACGCGGGACTTGTCCAGAGCGAGCGCCGGGGGCGGTGTATCGCGTATCGACTCGATGAGACAATATTTCACGGCGAAGTCGCTCCCGCGAAATTTGACATCCTTGATTTTGGCTGCTGCCGGTTGGAGATTCCGCGATCGCAGGCCGATTCGAAGGACATGACGGGTTTATAAAACGCTCCTGCCGACTCATCTTTGGATTGGAGCCGCATCGAACACGAGTGGCTCTGTGCCAGCCAGCCGAGCGAGATCGCCAAAAGTCCGCCGTTTCTCAGCGAACAAAAACGACAGACCCCAAGCCCGATGGGGTCACCCGGCGAAGGTCTCTTGAATACCCCGGTCAATCGCGCCGGTGGTACGGCGCACCAATAATACGAACTCCAAACACCAATTCCCGAACTTCAAAGCCGAACTACGTTCACTCCAGGCTGGGGTTAGGGCAGGGGGCTGACGCCTCCCCGTTCGCCTGGGGGGTGGTGTTTTCGCAGAATCGCAGCGCGGCGTGGGGTGTTGCCCCCTTCGTTCCACCAGCCGGTCGCTTCCTGAAAGTGGGCGTCAAACGTCAGTCGCAGGCCGCCAGTCCCGTTCGACTGAGTCCACGAACCATCAAATACCCGCCCCGCAAGGGTCCCCCGAATTCGCCCTCCCTGCCAATCATACTCGGCGACCAACTCGTTGTTTGCGCGTGCGACGTTGCGTAGCGGATAGTAACTCGCACGGGTTTCGTCATCACCATTCGAAATCCCTCCCGACTGTGGCATGTGTGACGTTGTCCAGCGGCAGACTGGGTGTCACCAACGGTCGCTTTCGGCCGAAGATCCGCAGCGTTCCATCCGATGCGCCGGCAATGATCTGATCGCCATCGGGAGTGAATTTCGCCGCCAGAATCGCCCCCGCCTGGGGTGCAAGGGAATACAGTTCATGACCGGAACCGGGATCCCAGACGCGAATGGTTCCGTCGGCGCTCGCGGAGAGTAATCGCGAGCCATCGGGGCTGAAATCGACCGCGTGTACACGGTCGCGATGCCCCGTGAAGATCACTCGCGGCTGTCCCGTGTTACCGGTGTCCCAGAGTCGAATCGTTCCATCCCAGGCACCGGCAGCCAGTTGTGTCCCCTTCGGA
Source organism: Planctomycetota bacterium (assembly GCA_026692825.1). Lineage (GTDB taxonomy): Bacteria > Planctomycetota > Planctomycetia > Planctomycetales > Planctomycetaceae > UBA10511. The sequence goes on from JAPLOC010001211.1 coordinate 7,720, forward strand.
TGAAACGCCAGGCACAACACATAGCTGGTATGCCCGACATACGGTGGGTATGGACCGACTCTTGTTCCGCCCGGCTCGATGATCCACTGTGGCACACTGGTGTTCTGTCCCGCCGCGACGATTCGCCTTCCCGCCGGATCGGTCGCCAACGCGTCGCATGCGGTGACTTCCCGCGCAGTCCACTCGCCAAACGACTTCCAGTTGTCGCGGTCGACCAGTTCGATCATCCGACTTGTTCGCGATAATGCGAGCGAACCGGCAAACGCCAGTTTCCCCCCGGGCACGAGTGCCAGGGCCGCGATCTTCGTGGGGCCATTCTCCCCCAGAAACAATGGCGCACCAGCTTCTGCGGCGTCCCCCGAGATGGCGTAGCGTTCGATTCGATGATCCGCGCCACACCACGCGTTTTCCTCGCTCTCGTCAACGACGAGTGAATGCAGCCGCTCGGGATTTCGCGGATTCTTCGCGTCGGATAACGCGCTGAAAGATACGCTGTGGTCGTCTCCCGTTTCGTCGAGCTCGGCACGCCGTAATGTGCCGTCGTGTCCGACCGATAAGACCGCGCGCCGATGCCGCAGGGGCACAATCGCGGTGACGGGGCCAACATGGCCGTCGACACGGGAATGGTCGGCTGGCCGATCGGCTGACCAGATTTGCGTGACCGCGTCGAGGCCGCTGGTCACCACCTTGTCGCCATCGGGCGAAGCGGCCGCGCCGCGAACGGCGAATTCATGCCCCCGCAACACAAGACCCGCCGACCGGTCGGCG
>JAPLOC010001212.1:0-1671 GCA_026692825.1 Planctomycetota bacterium
GCGCGAACTTTGGGGGTTGGCCCGTGTTGTCGCTCCAGGGAAGTCTCCCCCCACTGGTCGCGCAAATGCACCACTCCCAATCATTACGCCACCAGTCGGGGCCGCCGCTTCCGGGAATTCCGACCCGCTGGAAGATCGGCGGCTTCCGCAGACAGACGCCTACACGATGTAAGTCAGCCATCAACAACGCTGGCACGCAGGAATAGCGAAATTCTCGCGTCTGGCCTTCGACGACCCAACACACCAACCCTCGTGACACTCGCACGCATTCGAGGAATCGGAGTAGGCACCAATCCACCCAATTCTGCCCCCGCAACTGGAAGTCAATTCCGTACGTTCTGGCGGCCTCGTACGGTGGCGAACACAGCACCAGGTCGACGGAATTGTCAGGCATCGCGCGGAGCGCGTCGATACAATCGCCCCAATGGATGGCGACGCCGGGCTGTTTGTACCAGTCCATTCGTAGAGGCGTTTGTTCTGGTTGTTTAGGTTTTCGTTTCATCTTCTACGATCCTTCTGCCGATCCACTCGGCGATTGGCACAAACACGGCGTTTCCGCAGCTTGCAATTCGGTCCACCCCGTCGGGAATCCCATCATCGCTTCCGAGAATCGCGGGTTCGCCAAAACTACCTTCGCACTCGCGAACAAGGCGGCGCATTGAATCCAGTGCAGTTGGCCCCCTGGTCCGGCGCTTCTGGCGAATCTCGCTTCCGCGGTAGCCCGTGAAGCCCTGTAGAATCCGGTTCCGTCGGTCCGATTGGGGGTAGGCAACCACAAATACCCTCTCACGAATGTGCATCGCACCAAAGGCACCTGCTGGTAACACCTCCCATTCCGCATCGTACCCGATCGTGGCCAGATCCCCGAGAACTCGCTCAAATCCCCGCCGAAGCAACGCTGCCACGTTTTCCACGACAACGTACTTCGGTCGAAGTGTCCGAACGATCCGCGAGAACTCACCCCAGAGCCCACTGCGAGCGCCATTGATGCCGGCTCTCCTTCCTGAGTCTGATATGTCCTGGCAGGGGAACCCCCCACAGATGACGTCGACCTGCAGAGACTCGTCATATTCCGCCGCGAATGTGCGAACGTCGTCATGTTTCGGGACCTTCGGCCAATGTCGATCGAGAACGCGTCGGCAAAATGGATGGCATTCCACTTGCCAGCTACAAGCCATTCCGGCCAATTCGAAACCCAGGTCGAAACCTCCGACTCCAGCGAACAGGGAGCCGAATGTCATTTCGCCACCTCCTTCCGCGATTCGATCGCCCGACGCGTACACGCCAGCGCGGCGATTGCCTGATTCATCTCGAGATTGCGGATTTGATCCGCCTTATACGTGTGGCATGACTGCCGGCCGAGTCGATCGATCGCCCCCGAGAGCGCCGTCGCAATCGTTGTGAGCGTCTCGGTCGGAACTTGGTCGAGTGGGCCATTCGGCACCTTCAACCGGTTTCTAACCGCGGTCAATGCCCCGGCGATCGTCGTCATTTGTTTCAGCGTGTATCGCATCGTGGCGAGTCTCAATCAGCGGTTATCAGGAAGATCACGCCGGGGCGGTGGATGCCGGCAGCCACCCATTCCCGGCGGGTGAGAATCGTGGGGGTGGCAATCCGCAAATGGCGATCGTCTGAGATGATGCGGGAATCCTTCAGGCTGTCGATCGCCGC
>JAPLOC010001212.1:1708-3895 GCA_026692825.1 Planctomycetota bacterium
AGGGCGGCGAGGCAGTTGTCCGGGTCTCGCCGGCGGCCGTCCAAGTGGAACGTCGCGGCGAGCGTGGCGACTTGGGCGGGTAATCCCCAGTCGCACGCGTTCGCCGCCGCCAGGGCGATCAGACCGCAGTCGGTGCGGTACTGTCGCGTCTGCCGCCATTTCAACGCACGATGCGGCCGGGCGTTCGGCCAGAGCGGCTCGGGTGGCAGATAGAGGTCGATTTCGAGTCGACGGGTCAATTGCTCGTTCCCGGGGATCCGTAGATGATCGCGGTTCCCTCGGGCAGGGTCTCGCGGAGGTACGTCCCGATATCGTTTGTTGCGGCCGTTCTCAGTTCGGCGAAAGCGTCGCCAACTGGTAGGAGTTCGATGGTCGCGTTGGCTGCATCGGGTTCGACTTCGAACCGCATTGGGTATTTCGCGTTCAGTGCGGGATCACTGATCACCCGCAACTCGAACGTCACCTGGTCCGGCAATTTCCCCTCTTCGGAATCGACCGACAGGTTAAATTGCTTCCCCATGCTCTCGCGACCACGACTGGTCTCAAGGGACGTGCTGCCGCCGGCGTTAAACTTCAACTTTCCGAGCGCAGTTCGCAGCGCTTCACAGTTGGTCCCGAACGAGTCGGCGAGTACTGTCGAGAGGGCTCGGCGGAGATCGCGGGGGGCCAGCTTGATTGGATTGGTCAGCAGCACGGCCGCCGGCGTCCGTGCCAGATCCAGTTCCACCCGATGGCGGCCCAACTCGATCGTGATCCCCTCCAGGCAGTACCAGACAATTGCCGGCGCGTCGGGAAGGTTTTCATACTCGCGGATCGCGGCAAGGGCCGGGGCGATCTGGGCGAGGTTGTACACGTCCGACCGCCTGGGCTTCAGTGCCGATTCGCGCAGGTCCAAATCCACCCCGCCGTCGGCTCTCTGGGTGGCGACGTAGTACACATGGTCCGGTTCATGTTTCGGGGCGGGAAGGATGGCGACCCGGTTGGCCACCTGGTCAGCCTTCTGGCCGGTGGTCAGCAGCAGTTCGAGGGCTTCTTTCGAGAGATTTGCGATCATCAGTCAGACTCGTAATTTGTGGTGTTAGCAGGGACAGGGAATGTCGTTGTGTGGATCGTTGGCAGCGGTTGGTTATTCGTCGTCGGGTCCACCTCCGTCGCCGTAATCGAGCGTCGTTTGGTTCACGCTGTCGGGAGAGTCCGGGTTGAATTGGAACCCGCGACGCGCACATCGCATCTCGAAGTCCCGAGTTCGATAGGTCGGCAAACTCGATTTGGCCTGCATGGCCATGTAGGCCGCCTCGCATACGACCTCGCGAGTATCCCCTGGATCGACTTTCGCTTTGGGAATGAAGTCGAACTGCAGGGTCAGTTTGCGGGCCTTCTTCTCCGTCGGCCGACTGATGAGGTCGTTTGCGATCTCACGCAGCTTTTCGTTGATGAGTGCTTCGAGCCGTGGCTCCAGCTTCGGCAGGTTTTCGATTGTCAGGTCTTTTAGAGAGATCATTGGCGGTTGGCCTTCTCTGGGGGCAGGGCGCTAAGTTCTGCGCTCCACACTCCCTGAGCGCCTCGGTAGGGAATCGGAGTTTCGAAAACGCGGGGCCGGCGGAATTCCCAAGCCCAGCGGTTGGCGGAGAAATTGCCCAGCGACAGTTCGCGGGCTGCGACTTGCTCGACATCCTCCCCACTGCGGCGGAAAGCGGTCTCGCCGGCTGCCTGGGACCGCAACGCCACCCCAACAATGTCAGCCCGGTGAATCGCGACGAACTCGACGGCTCCGATGATTGCGGCCGTTGGCAGCCATTCGGATTCCCCGAATCCCGCCAGGGCGAGCGCGTCGCGGTAGGCGACCTCATGCCGAATCCCGATGTTGTCGCGACTGCGGGCGGCATGGATCAGGAGTACTCCGAAACCGACCGACGGTGTTTCGTCGTGGAAAGGGTTCCAGCCTCGGGTTTCGTATCGCTTCACGCCAGCAGCGAGCAGACTCGCCCACGGCTGTTGGATAGTGATCGTCGGGAATTTCATCGCGGGGCCGCCTCAGTTTGTGTTGCTGACACTCCCCGTAGCAGGAGCTGACGGGTCTGTTCCGCCTTGTGGCGGCGTGTTTCGATTTCTTCCTCGGACAGTCTCCGCGCGGGTCCACTTGCCGGCTGCGGACTGGTGACATTTGCGGGAGTCGCTGGCACCGTC
>JAPLOC010001212.1:3908-5724 GCA_026692825.1 Planctomycetota bacterium
CGCCAGGGTTTTTCATATTGAGCTTGTCGCGCGACATGCGGCCGACACAGCAGGCCACGGCGAAGAACTGTTCCCGCTCAACTGCTGCGACCCAGTCGCACCCCAGGGCGAATTGCCAGAGTCGTTCGACCGCCGCGGGGGATCGGAGCGTCTCGGCGGTGATTCGCTCGGGCCAGCCACCGGGGCCAAGCGATCCCCGCTTCGGTCGTGGTACCGCCGTCTCGGGCGGTCCGTTCGTCGTTCCCGATGTATGTATGAATGCATTCATTTCATTCATACATACATTCATCGCGTACGCGCCCGCGTCGCGAACGGCGTGCCGTTCAGTTTCGTTTTCGCAAGTCGCTGTTTTTTCAGGACTTGCGTCAACGCTTGGCGACTGTTCGCGAATTGTCAGGGCTGACATAGTTTTGTCAGGGCTGACATTACTTTGGCAGGGCTGACAAAACTTTGTCAGGGCTGACATTTCGGATCCGAGGCGCAGAATCGCCTGCCAATCGATCTGGAAATAGCTTGCGTCTCCAGGGCTTGGCTTCGTAAACAGAATCCCGAGCTGTTCCGCAGACCGAATCGCGCGTACGCAATTGCGGGGGGAACACTCCATGCGGCCAGCCAGAATCTCAGCGATCCGGGCGTCATCTGGTGTCGTTTCTATCGCCCAAATCAGGCGTTTGATTGTCCTTTCTGTGCGGCGTGTCGCGTGACGGAGAGGTAGGACGGCCGCGTTGAGCGCGTCTTGCTTCTCGTCACGACTCAGGAATAGTGTTTTCTGCGTTGCCATCCGTTGGCCTTACGAGAGTGGCGGGTTCTTCACGTCGACGGGGGTCGGATCGAGTTCGACCAGGGCCGCCAGCCGGGCCTTGATGTCGTCGGCAATCCGTCTGCGGGTGGCGCGCCAAGCGAACTCTTGGTCGGTATCGGCGTACTGCTGCGGCATTTCGTCGGGATCAAACTCTTCGTTTTCTTCGTACAGCGCCCATTCCAGCCTGTCTTGCCACAACCGTCCCCAGTCTGCGCACGACACTGGGTAGAGTGACAGTGGCAACGGCAGGATGCCAATCTCTTGGTCGACCTCTGACGCCGATTTGTTCACGAGGTCGCGAAGCTCAGTCGCGAGCAGGGCTTTGTCGATCACACTGACTGCGGTTGTCAGTTCGGGCGTCCAATCCAGTCCAAAGGCGACAGCCGCAGCTTCTTGCCGGAATACGTCGAACACGAACGCAAATGGCAAGAAGCTGCGGCTGTCGCCTTTGGACTGGATTGGAACGCGGCGAATCGGTAGCGTGGGGGAGCGACGGCCCAACAATGCCACGAATGCTCGGCGACCGAATACCGGCGGCGCGTGTGGCCAAAGAACCGAGCCTGATTTCCAAGCGAGTTGGCCAGGACTTCGAAGTGGGTGAAGAAGTTTGGGTCGGGTCGTGACAGCTTCAAACTGGGTCCGTTGTAGGTCCACATCGTGGGCGTTGTCATGGCGTCGGCTTTCCAGTTCTGGCAAGGGCGCTGCGACTGCTTTTGCCTCGGCGGCGCTTGCGGGCTGTGATGTCGGCGACCAGCTCGGCAGCCGGTTTCTTGTGGATCCGCTCGGCGACAACCGCCCGGTGAAACACCGCCGCGTCGTCGCCTTCGAGCGACAGCCGAATCGTTCCGTTGGGGTTTCGTCTGGCGAACACCGCGACGACGGTTTCCGTCGTCGACGGCGGTACCGTGATGAAAGCGGGTTCGTCTGGCTCGACAGAAAAACTCAGCATCTGGGAGGCCTCCTTGCAGGGCAGGTCGAAGGGTGTCAAAACAAATCGAGTGGGCCATCCGAGTC
>JAPLOC010001213.1:0-1510 GCA_026692825.1 Planctomycetota bacterium
CTTCATCCGAGCTGACTTTGTTGTGGGCATCACACGCAATCCTGTTCAAGTAACTTCTCAACAAGCCAACGTCCATCAGTGGTCTTGGGAAGCTTGTCGCCCAATCATCGCAGATTACCCAATATGGCGCAATCGCCCTGTCGAACTGCTGGCGCTTGACGCCGAGAACTTTCTGGCGGTCGAACGGTCGTTCTCGACCGGGGTCGGCAACCGCATCCGCATTTACAACGTCAACATCAGCGGCGCGACCGACGTCTCGGGCCTCAACGCTCTGACCGGAAGCGAGACTCCAGTGAGCAAGTCGCTGCTGTTCGATCTCGACGTGCTTGGGATCACGCTCGACAATATCGAAGGGATCACGCTCGGCCCGAAACTCGCCAACGGCAATCGTTCGGTGATTCTTGTTTCGGACAACAATTTCTCGGGAACGCAGTTCACCCAGTTCATCGTCCTGCAGGCCGTTCCCGAACCCTCTTCGATGGCGCTCTGCGGCGTCGCGGTGGCAGCCCTCGTGTTCTGCGGCTCACGCCGCCGTCGTACGATCGGCTGATTGCTTCGCGATCAATAGATCGACGACCACCTCGAAGGTTTCCCCTTCGAGGTGGTTGCGTTTGCAGCCTTATCTGCAAACGTATACATGTGAGCGCTTTTGCGGGACCAAACTCGCAAGGTCGGCTGGTGGGTGGCCCTGCCCCTCGAACGGGTGGGGAGGTTATCATTTTTCCGGAGCGATCGTTTGTCCATCTTCAAAATGGAAATCAATCTCCGGCCGGTTTCGTCTGAGCATCGTGGCGACTTTGGAGGAGACAGCACGATGCTCTATGTACACGTCCTTCAAAGCAGGAATTTCGGAAAGTGATGATGCCCCGTCGGCAGTTAGTCCAGTCACGGATATTCTGGTGTTCCACATATCGATCGACCTGAGTCGCTTCAGCACGATCAGATGTCGCAGCGAGGAATTATCAACTTCGGTATCTGAAAGCCCCAAGTCTTCGAGCGATTGCATTTTTGAAATGTGACGCAACCCATCGCCCCGGATCGGTCCAGACAATTCGATTGCGGCAGAATCGTAGCGCCGCCCCACGCCGTTGACTGAAAGACGAAGAACTCGAAGATTCTGAAGTTCACTGAGTAGTGCCAATCCCTCGTCGGAGAAGCAGTTGGCTAAGAGCTCGAGCGAGTATAAATGAGGCAGATTGCGCAACGGCCGTAAGTCGTCGTCTGTCGGTAGCGGCCGATCATCGTAATAATCAAAGTCGCTCTTCGGCACATCGAATAGCATCCTCGCGGCGATTGCATGCTCATCACGTACGCAGACGCTTCCTCCTCGCTGAAGGATTTGATCGACAGCAGAACGCTCGGATTCACTCTGAATCGATTCGAGCATTGGGAGTCGATCGCCACGGAGGGCGGTATGGCCGAATTGGTCTTTAGAGGTAAAGAGAAATACTGCCCCGCTAAACATAAGTGCGAAGTCAACTTCGTTGTTTGGACCAGATTCCGGCATCGC
>JAPLOC010001213.1:1526-4196 GCA_026692825.1 Planctomycetota bacterium
GGTAATGGCGGCACAGTTTCAGATTTAAAAGCGCGATCACCATCTTTCTCAACATGCACGACGGGCGACGCGACTTCGGCACTTATTGCCTCCCTTTCGACGGGTGGCGACGTATTCAGTCGGTTGCAACCTGGAAATGACATCGCGCAGCAGCCCAAAGTCGCCACGCTGATGATCTTCCGTAGGGAACTCCTACAATTCAAGTTACGCCGATCGATTGGTGTACTTCCTATGCACTTCATGACGCTTTCCATCAAGAGACGACAAGTGAAATGAGCTTTGTCAGGCAGCGAAACAGTCTGCCAGGTCCGGTGGAATCGGAAGGCTCGCCGGCGGGGTTGGCGGTGAAACCCAATGCTGGCGAATTGTGAGGGATTCTACCACCGGTGACCGCAGGCGGCCAGAAAATTTCTGAAGGAACTTCCGTTTCGCCGAGGGGGGCAACCGTCGCGGGGACCAAACAGGTGGCAGGACCATTTGTCCTTTGTACTCCTGCGGTTTCGCCCCAGCCGTGTGAATAATACGGGTTGACTGGGAATCACCCCCTGGGCATCACTCCGATTCGAATCGCACCCGGGTCGCCACTCTTGGCGAACGCCTCACCAATCGCCCGCAGGGGGAGCCATTCTGAGACCAGTTCAGCAAACGAAAAGTTGCCATGCTCTGCCGACAGGAACTCCACTGCGGTTACGAGATGACGCGGCGCGTAGTTGTGAACTCCCTGGATCATGATCTGTCGGCGGACGACTTGCTCCAGCGCCAATTCGACCGGTGCCGACGGATACACCGACCCAACCAAAATCAGCCGACCTCCGATTCGAATCGCCGGCCATGCGACGCCAAACGAACTCGGACTTCCCGAAAGTTCCAGCACAACGTCAAAGCCATGCCGAATCTTCGCCAACTCGATAACCGCAGGTAACTCTGCGGGGGCGGCGACACGGGTCGCTCCAAAGTCGAGCGCCCGTCGCTGGCGCTCGGGTTGTGGTTCGATGCACACCACTTCCGCCGCCTGTAGGCTGCGGGCCATTGCGCACGCGGTCAGCCCCAGCATGCCTGCCCCGAAAATGCCGACGTTGTTCCCACGCAGGTCCCCCGCCGCTTCCAGCGCGGCGGCGACGGTCGCCGTGGCACAACTCGCGGGGCAGGCGACCGCCAGTGGCAATTCAACCGGCAGACGCACGATCGAGGTTCCCGGAACCAGCAGGCAGTGGTCGGCCAGTCCGCCCAACAGTTCACGACCAGGCCGCAGTGCTTCGTGACCGTATTTGACGGCATTTAGACATTTCTGCGGGAGTCCCCTCAAACAGAAGAAGCACTCCCCGCACTGCGCGACGATCGCCCAGACCACGCGATCCCCCACTTCAAGCGCATGGCCGGCCAGATCGTGCGTCGGGGCCGTTTCACCGCAAGAAACGATCGTTCCCACGATCTCGTGACCGAGAACTGTCGGGACGGGGACCGCGCGTCGCCCTTCGAAACTATGGCGGTCACTGGCGCACAGAGTGCAGCCCACGACGTGAACCAGAATCTCGGCTCCCCGAGGTTCTGGAATCGGAAACTCGCGGAATTCCAATTGACCCGCGACTCCCTCAAAAATCGCCGCCAAGGCGTGAGTCATCGTTCGAGTCCTTCAGTTACCTTTTGCGAGTTCGCAACCGCGCTTTCGAATCCCTGCCGGTGGGTCGCGAAGTGTCTCCAGCAGATGATCAGGCAGACTGCCGAGACACCCGTCGCCAGCCAGCAGGTGCCGCTCAGCATGCCAAGCCAGTCGTCGGCGTGTTTCCCGAAGTTTCGGACGATCATCACGACCACGTAACCCAGGTAACCAATCGCGTCGGCGACGTACAGCAAAAACCCAATGTTGCCTCGGTCGCGTATCACGGCCAACAGCCGTTCGAACACGGTCGTGTGCATCGCGACATAGGGCAGGTAAAGTCCCAGTCCAATCAACACCATAAACCAGAATCCGTCGATTTGTTGGCTGCCGCGTCCGAAAAGCGCGATCGCGATCAACACGAATCCCAAACCACAGGTCGCGAGCGAGACCAGAAACGCGCGGGAGTTGTCACGAATCAAGACCGCCCCTCCATTGACCGCCAGCACCCCGAGCATGACCAGAATCTCAGACTGGGTGAACACCGCCGGCACCCCGGAAACTCCCAGTCCCCGCCAGATTTCCGGAGCGAAGTCGGCGCGCAGGCTCCGCACAACCGTCACGAGCAGATACATCACAACCAGTGGTGCCAACCCCATCGCATGCCGGCGGAGAAACGACCACCGGTCGTCGCGATTCATGGTCAAACGTTCCGACCGCGCGGCGATATCGGGCGGGCTGGGCGGGGGAATGCGAATCAGCATGGCAACACAGCCGCCCAACGGCAGCAGAAACAGGGCACCCGCGACTCCGGGCATCCAATCTTCGGTCACGCCGCTCGCGAGCAACCAACCACCGACCGACTTCATCACTCCGTCGGCCAAGATGAAACTGGCACAAAGGCCGGCGGTCATGGCCTCGGTCAGTCGGCGGCCTTCGAGCAGTCCCACAATCAATCCAAACACCATTCCCAACGGCAGCCCGTTGAGAAAAAAACAAATGGCGTTCCAAGGTCGAGGCAACAGGCCGAACAGCACGAGTGTCGCCTCGGCGATCAGCACGAGCCACAACAC
>JAPLOC010001213.1:4231-30006 GCA_026692825.1 Planctomycetota bacterium
ACCATATAACCGAACACCTGCGACGTCACCAGCGCGATCTTGTAGTCCAACCCCCATAACGGAGTCCCGGCGAACGTCGCCGCTGTGAACGGCTTGCGCACCGCGTACATGCAGAAATACGCCCCAAACGCGGCTGTCGCGGACCATACGGCCCAGAACAACTGTTGGTTCCGATCTTCGCTCAAGGCGTGCCGCGCGGAATTCACAGGCAGTTCACCGGCCGGATTCATGAAGGACGCTCGTGAAGAATCTGAGATTCGTCGCACAGTCTTGGCGAATGAGTATACTGGACCGGGACCCAACCAGCGATTCCATTCAACACTGGAACCAGGAAGTGACGACCGATCCACCAGCCGATTTCGAAGAGGCCACCGCGACCATCCTGCGACTCTTTCGAGAACGTGGCGGGTCGGAATACGGGGGCGAGGCGGTCACGCAGTTGCAGCACGCGTTGCAGGCCGCGTACTTCGCAGAGCGGCAGGGGGAAAGCCCCGCGCTTATCGTCGCGTCCTTGCTGCACGACATCGGCCACCTGCTGCACGATCTGCCCGACGACGCCCCCGAGCGGGGAATTGACGACCTGCATGAGGCCCTGGGGGGGCGCTGGCTGGCAGGTCGGTTCGGTCCCGAGGTGGTTGAACCGGTGCGACTGCACGTCGAGGCGAAAAGGTACCTTTGCGCAACGGAGCCAGAATATCAACAGCAACTCAGTCCGCCGTCGATCATCAGCCTGGCGCTGCAAGGGGGGCCGATGACCGCCATCGAGGCCCAGGAATTCCGCGGCAATCCCCACTCAAAAGCGGCGATCGCGCTGCGGCGATTTGACGACGCGGCCAAGATCGTGGGGCTGGAAACACCGCCGCTCGAACACTTCGCGGAGCATATCGAGAGTGTTTTGGCGCTGGGCCGCAGAGGTACCGCAGCATGGTCCCATTGAACTTTGGAATCGTCGGTGCCGGCATAGTTGGATTGGCGTACGCCTGGTCGGCCGCCGAGCGTGGACATCGCGTCACTGTATTCGAACGATCCGACCGGGCGAGCGGTGCTTCGATTCGAAATTTTGGAATGGTCTGGCCGATCGGACAGCCCGTTGGCGAATTGAATGAGATCGCGATGGTCAGTCGGGCTCGCTGGCTGCAACTGGCCCAGGGGGCCAACGTCTGGCTGAACCCCTGTGGATCGATTCACCTGGCCCACCGTCCCGACGAATGGCAGGTGCTGCGGGAATTTCATGAAGCTGCGGTTAGCAATGGGAGTCCCTGTTCTCTGTTGTCGGCCGACGAGGTTTTGGCCCGGTCACCGGCGGTGAATCCCGCGCGATTGATCGGCGGACTGCACAGCTCCACAGAACTGGGAGTAAATCCCCCGCTGTCAATCCGCCGAATTCCCGGCTGGTTGTCACAGACCCTGGGCGTGCGGTTCGAGTTTCGAACGACGATTGTCGACGTGGACCGTGGCGTGGCCCGCGGTGCCGACGGACGTCGCTGGCAGTTTGATCGCATCATTGTCTGTGGCGGCGCGGATTTTGAAACGCTGTTTCCGAGCGAATTGGCCAATTCCGGTTTGCGGCGCTGCAAACTGCAGATGCTGAAGACAGGCGTGCAACCCGACAATTGGCGGATCGGCCCGCATCTGGCGAGCGGCCTGACGCTCCGGCATTATCACAATTTCGACATCTGCCCGAGCCTGGGGGAACTCAAGCAACGCGTCGCGGAGGAGACACCCGAACTCGATCGATTTGGAATTCACGTCATGGCGTCGCAGAATGACGAGGGCTGCGTGATTCTGGGGGACTCACACGAATACGACGCCGAAATCGAGCCATTTGACAAGGCCGAGATCGATGAATTGATGCTTCGCGAATTGCGGTCGATACTGCGACTTCCCGACTGGACAATTTCAGAACGCTGGCACGGCGTCTATGCAAAACATCCGTCGCTGCCGATATTTTCCGCCGAACCGATTCCCGATGTGTTCGTGCGAACGGGGACCGGGGGGGCGGGAATGACAATGTCGTTCGGTCTGGCCGAGCGAGACTGGAACGCGTGGTCATGAACACGAAGCCCGTGAAGATCCAGGGGGTGCTGCTCGACTGGGCCGGCACGACAATAGATTACGGCAGCCGGGCGCCCGCGAAGGTCTTCGTCGAGATCTTCCGCCGGCGCGGAATCGACATCACCATTGATGAGGCGCGCGGGCCGATGGGACGGGCGAAGCACGAACACATCGCGCTGGTGGCCGGCTTGCCGCGGGTCGCCGCGCGGTGGGAGGCTCTCTATGGCGGACCTCCCACAACCGCCGACCTGCGGGCGATGTACGACGAGTTTCTGCCGCTGCAAAAGGAAACACTGGCCCGCGGCTCGCAGGTGATTCCCGGCGTCGCGGTGGCGATCGAGCGGCTGCGTGCCCGGGGGATCGCGATTGGATCGACCACCGGCTACACCCGTGAATTGATGGAAGTGGTCGCCCCTCTGGCGGCGCAGGGGGGCTATGCTCCAGACATCATTGTCTGTTCCGATGACGTGCCCGCTGGCCGTCCCGCACCGTGGATGAACTTTCTGGCGGCGCAGCGTCTGGGGGTGTATCCGATGAGTTCCATTCTGGTGGTCGACGATACCGCGGTGGGAATTGAAGCGGGGCTCAATGCGGGGGCCCTGACGGTCGCCGTCACACAGACGGGCAATGCGCTGGGACTCTCGGCACCCGATGAATTGCCAGTCGATGAACTCGAAACGCGACTCGCGACGATTGACGCCGACTTCCGCTCTCGCGGAGCGCATTACACGCTGAGGTCGGCGGCGGAGCTGCCATGGCTGGTCGATGCGTTATCGAGATAACGCGGAGACTTTCCTTCCGCTGCGAAATAAGTTGCAGTTCATTGAGTAGTAAGGTAGAATCGCTTTACCTCTTTTTGGTAAAACCGCTTTACATCCCGAGACAACGATGGCGGACTGGAAGTTTTACGGCCGAGGAGAGCAACTGACGGAGCTGGAGCGGATGCTTGGCCGCAACCGCTGGTTCTTCGCCAAAGTGACCGGGCGCCGACGCATTGGCAAAACCACGCTCATCCAGCAGGCCATGCGGGAAATCAACAGTTCGCGGCCGGTCTGTTACATCCAGATCCCAGATTCGGAGCCGGCGGGAGTCCTCTCGGCAGTGATCGACGCGCTCGAAACTTTCGAGGTTCCGTCCGACCGCTATCCTCGTCCGAACGACTTGCTTCAACTGGCGAAGCTACTGGAGACAATGGCCGAGAAGGGTTACATCCTGATTCTCGACGAGTTTCAGTACTTTAATCGCAAGGGGTATGAAGAATTCTGTTCGTACTTGCAGGCCGGGGTCGATCGCCTGGCTGCCAAGGCGAGTCAGGTGTCGGGAGGGCTGATTGTACTCGGTTCGATTCACACCGAGATGGCCGCGTTGCTCGAAGATCGAACCGCGCCCCTCTACAACCGGGTGACGGATACCATCGATCTGACCCATCTCGATATCGGCTCGATTCTTGCCGTTCTTCGAGATCATGCCGACCCGTCCCCCGTACGGTTGTTGTTTCTTTGGAACCTGTTCGAAGGTGTGCCGAAGTTCTACCGCGACTGCTTTGAACAGGGGGTTCTAGACGCCGACCGCAAGACTCTGTTGCGCCGGATTTTTTTCGAGAGTTCGTCGCCGTTGCGTTCCGAGGCGGAAAATTGGTTCTTGCGAGAACTACGGGGCCGCTATGACGTGGTCCTCAAGTTCGTGGCTCGCAACCCAGGTCGCGCACACAGCGAACTCGTGCAGGCGATTCGCGAGACCAGTGAAAGTCCCGACACCCAGATCGGCGGTTACCTGAAGGTGCTGATCGAGAGATTCGGTCTGATTGAGCGCAAGCTCCCCGTGTTCGCGAAGCCGACCGCGAAGCGCGGCCGTTATTACATCACCGATAACTTTCTGCGCTCCTGGCTAGCGGCTTTGGCCAACCCGGTATCGGCCATCGCGTTTCGGCCGCTGGACGGCCTGATTGACGAAGCCGACCAGCGGCTCGCCGATGTCGAGGGGGGATCTCTGGAGAAGCTCGTCGGCCAACTCTATGAAGAGCGAAGCCGAAAGGGAATCGGGGACTTTCCGCTGACGCATCGAGTCCAAGGATTCTGGGACAAAGCCGACACCGAAATCGATCTTGTGGCGGTCAACGAAACCGAACGCTCCATTCGTTTCGGCTCATGCAAGCGCTCTCCGAAGAAACTCCTCTCGGACGTCAACAATTTCAAGCAACACGTCGAGCGTTTCTTGCAGGCAATGCCGAATTATCGGAATTGGTCGAAACAATATGTGGGAATCGCACCTGCGCTCGATGCGGAGTCCAGGGCCCTCCTGACCAGCCACGACATTTTGCCACAGGATCTCCAAGAGTTGACTTCGGGCCTGATTTGACTTTACTTCCTGATGAAGCACTTTTCATCCGCAACTTCTAAACGAATTCGGATCCCGTTTGCTCAACTCTGGAAAGCCACAAAGTGGTTGAACAGCCAGTCACTCCAGCCTTGTCCGACTCGCCTCCGCCCGCGACTTCAATGCGCCGGTCTCCGCATTTTCCCGCTGAGCTGCGACTGCACGCTCATCGTGTCACTGACACCGTCGATCAATAACATCGTCCGGTTTCAGTTCATGATGCTCGGGCCGTTCGTCTGCCTGCTGTTGTTTACCGTCTGGCTGTTTGCTTTCAGTCGACTGAGATGCAGACAATCGCTGACAATTCTAATCGCGGTCGGTGCCGGGGCGGTTCTCGCGAGTCAATTCATGGATCCCTCAATGGCGGTGCCGATGTGGATCTATGGTGTTCCACTGGCGATGGCGGCGATTCTCCTGGGCCTGCAATGGAACAGTCGCGGGAATACCGTGCGCGGCACTGTTGTGGCAACGGTTCTCGCGTCTCTGATCTGGGGGCTGGTCCCTCTGTTCCGACTGGAGGGATTCGCCGGGGACTATTCACCAGAGTTGTCTTGGCGCTGGTCTCCCTCTCGGGAACAGCCCCGAATCGAAACCACAGATCGGACCGCGATTTCGACTCCCTCGTCTGTCGGCATGTCGCTCGGTGAACCTGCCGATTCCGATTGGCCCGGGTTCCGTGGTGCCCACTTCAACAGTCGCGCACCCGGCCGATTCGCAGAACTCGACTGGCGCACCGATCCCCCTCGGATACTTTGGACAACACCGATCGGACCAGGCTGGTCGTCGTTCGCCAGCGTCGCGGGCCGACTGTTCACCCAGGAGCAACGGGGTGATTTCGAAGTGGTTTCCTGTCGTGACTGTGCGACGGGCCAGGTGATCTGGGCCGACGAACATGCCACACGGTTCAGCGACGTCGTGGCCGGTGCCGGACCACGAGCGACCCCGACGTATCGCAACGGGCGGTTGTTCACATTCGGCGCGAAGGCGGTCTTGAGCGCCTTAGACGCCTCGACGGGAAAGCTGTACTGGCGGCACGACTTGATGACCGAAGTCAACGCGGCACTTCCCGTCTGGGGCTTCGCGAGTTCGCCAACGGTCGTGGGTGAAGCTGTCATTGTCTACGCAGGCGGTCCCGGTGACAACGGTTTGGTCGCTTACCATGCCGTGACCGGGGAACCACTTTGGCGACGGCCACAACAAGGCATGAACTTCGGTTCGGCACAGCCCGTGTCAATCGACGGACGCGAGATGGTCTTGTTCAGCACCGTCAGCGGTCTCGATGCGCTCGACCCGGCGACCGGTGATTTGATCTGGCAGTATTCCCCCACTCGCTGGCGTGGCCCGATCGTGTGTCAGCCACAGCAGATCGGAACAAACAGCCTCATCGTCCCCCTCGGCGATGGCGTCGGAGTGACGAGGCTCGAAGTCACAATGAATGCGGAGCAGTGGGAAATCACCGAACAATGGTCGAGCAGTCATCTGAAACCCTCGTTCAACGATTTCGTCTACCACGATGGCTTTCTCTATGGATTTGACCAGAACATTTTTGCGTGCGTCAATGCGACAAACGGTGAAAGGCAATGGAAGCAAGGACGTTTTGGATTCGGACAGGTTGTCCTGTTGCCCGAGGCGAACCGGCTGATTGTGACTTCCGAGCAGGGAGAAGTCGTGTTGCTCGCAACGGACCCCACTGCCTATAGAGAACTTGGCCGGGTTGCCGCAATCACGGGAAAGACCTGGAATCATCCTTGTGTCGCAGGAGGTACTCTGTTTGTCCGCAATGGCTCACAAGCGGCGGCAATTGAATTGACTCCCGGAGCGCGCAGGGCCGAAGACTGATTCGATGGAAGAAAAAAACAACATCGGGCCGGGATCTTGGATCGATACGGGGCGCGTTGCCGTGGTGCCCGCTGCCGCTTCACGATCCGGGCGGCAAGACGCGAATTGAACGGATATTGCCACGGCACGATCGCTGTCGGCGGTTTGTCGGCGTTCGCCGCGCCGCAACCAGTTTTGATTGACTTGCCACCCGCTCTCTGCCAAACTTGCCTCGACTTGTCACTCTCTTCCACCATCCCGGTAGGGGAATTCCCATGCGGCGCCTGTCTACGGTACTTGTTCTGGGGGCGTTTGTAGCGGCGCTCGGCGGTTGCGGCGGCGGGGATGATGGGGTCAATCTAGGCAATTGGGTTCAAGTGCAGCGACGTAATCGCGAGGGCTTATCTGCTGAACGCATTCAAAGATTAGATGCCTCCCGGGATGAATATGGGGGGAATGATGGGGCCTGGCCCGAATCCCACCGGAGGGAGTGGGGGCCAGGCACCTGCGGCTGTCGATTCGGCTCTTCCCGGTTTACTGAAGTATGTCCCGCCGTCGCTCACGCAGGCGGCCGGGCTGGATGTGAAGGCCGTCGCGGGCGACAAAGCGAATCTGGCGGGGGTGAAACTGCTTCACGAGTTTGAAGCGATCTTTTCGATTCTTGCCAAAGGGGGCATCACTCCCGACAAGGTCGAGTACATTCTCGCGGGCTGCAATCGCGACAGCGGTGATCTGCTCATCTGCGTGAAAACCAGCGCCGCGATCGAACCGTTCCTCAAGAGACTGGGGGAAGGGACGAAAGAAAAGGTCGGAAAGGCGACCATTAATCTGCTGTCGACCGGGCCACAACAGAATGCCGCCTGCACTCCCGAGGGAAAGATTCTGTTGCTGGGACGCGCGACCACGCTCAGAGATGCGGTTTCGTCTCCGGCTGCAGGTGGAATTCGGGGAGGCATTGATGCGATGGCCCAGCCCGGCGCGTTCTACTGGATCGCCGGTGACTCCACTGCCGCGACCAAGCGAATGGCCGGGAGTGATTTCCCACTGTTGGAAGATTACGCCGCCGAGGGCGCTCGCATGGTGGGTTACGCAATGGGGGTCGGAGGATCGTCCAGCGCGCCCGGAGGGTCGGCGGGGGGACCACCGAACGGGATGGCTCCCGGTATGCCCAGTGGAATGGCTCCCGGTATGCCGCAGGTGTCGCCGGGAGCCCCTTCCGGCATGCCGGGGGCGGCTGGCGGCCAAGAAGGACGTGGCAAACGGATCAGTGCGGTTTTCGGCATGGTGTTCCAGTCCGAAGGGTTGGCGGTCGCCGCCGAGACCCGGCTGGGTGAGTTGATGCGAAAGTACTCGCCGCGTCAGGGGGGAATGCCGGGCATGCCCGGAATGCCTGGGGGGGCGAATGGCGACTTTCGCTTTCAATCGCTGTTGTTCCCCGAGAGATTCCGGGTTTCGGAAGACCGAGACTTTTTCGCCCAGCAGCCTGCGGGAGCGCCGCCGATTGGTGCCCCTTCAAGATTGGCAGAGTGTCGTGTAGGGAAAGATCAGGATCCAGAGAAATTGATCTCGGTCAATGTCGGGCGTTCGACCGCGAACATCCGCTTGGCGATGTCGATTCCCAATCGCCCAGACCTGGGGGTCGTTTTCGTGGAAAAGGCGTACAACGATGCGATTCAGGCGATCGGGGCGGTGGCGCTGGCGGACGGACTGTTTGATGGGTCGTTGGCCGCGATTCGGGCGGGCTACGACGGACTCGTGGCGGAAAAGGCGGGGCAATTGAAGGGGGTCCGGGCGATGGGTGAAGACCGGGCGCTGGAGGAAGGATACAGTTGGATGACCGACCTGCTGCCGCACATCGGTTATAAGGACTTGTACTTGCAGTTCGACACGACCAAGACCTGGATGGTGCCGCTCAATCGCGTGCATGCGTATGTCGTCATCCCGCAGTTCGTCAACCCTGCGGACCCGAATGTTCAATGGAACGGTCATCCCTACGACGGCGTCGGACTGACGCACTTCGCGGGGATGGCGGGCATTGAAGACAAACGGACGGTGGTGGCGGCGGAACTTCCCCGGACCGATCCGCGGGCCGGTATCTTTGGATACGACCAGGTGGTGAAGCTGGCCGACATCAAGGACGGCACGAGCCAGACCATCATGTTGATTGGAACCGGAAAGTCGTCTGCCCCGTGGATTCAAGGGGGAGGAGGAACGGTCCGTGGAGCGCGGGCCCCCTATTTCGACAAGTTCCATGGATTTGGTTCGTACGGGATTCCGGGCCAGGGGGTGTATGTGATGATGGCCGACGGCTCCACCCGGGTCATTAATGCCAGCATCGACCCCGAAGTCTTCAAGTCGCTCTGTACCATTCAGGGGGGCGAGCAAGTCGATCTGCAAAAGATCGTGTCGGCGGCCCAATGACACGTGCGTGATGGCATCGCGGATTGATGCGGCGTTTGGGAGTGGATTGCGTTTCGTTTCGAACATTCCGGCGGGAAATTGAACCATCGATCGGATTCACCCCGACCACGAGCCCAGGGAACAGAACATGCGGTTGACACGATGCGGAATGTGGATGGTGGTCGCGGTGTTGCTGATGAGCGCCACCGCGTCAGCCGACTTTCTGGTGTACCATATCGGCGGCAAATCGGGTGGGGGTGGACGCCGTCGCAGTGGTGGTCCTCCTGGTGGAATGGGAATGGCGTCGGGCATGCCCGGCGCGCCGGCTGGCGGGCCTCCTGGGATGGGGGGGATGCCCGGGGCCCCGAACCCTGGTGCGAGTGGCGCGCCCGACAGGCGAATCATTCTGCAAGGAAAGTGTGCGGTTGAGTCAGCGCAGACCGTGTCGTACGAGCATCCCACATTCAAAGAAAAGCTGTACTTCTCAACGGATGACGTCACGATTTACAAGGCGAAGACGCTGAAAGACGAATACAAGGCGATGCTCAACAAGTCGGCGAAGGATCCCGACCTGATGATGCAGGCGGCGGTTTTCGCGCTGAAGAAAGGGATGTTGAAGGACTTTTACGAAACCGTCGACAAAGTCCTGAAAGTCAATCCCGATCACGAGGCGGCCAAGCGTGTGAAGGAACTGCGAAAGCGAATCGAAGAGACCCTTCCGGACAAACCTGAGACCGAAAAACGACTTCGGTCTGTCGTCAAGCGGTCCGGAATGGAGATCAAGAAGAGCAAGCATTACATCCTGCTCCACGACACACCCCAGAAACCCGAAAAAGGACACACCAAAAACCGGGCGGACGAACGGCTGGATCTGCTGGAAAAAGTCTACGAGTCGTTCCTGCAGTTCTTCTTCGCGCAGGATATCGAACTCAACATCCCCGAAGAGCGGATGATGGTCGTCTTGTTCCATTCGGAAAAGGACTTTCTGGACTACGCCACCAGCGTGAACCCGTCTCTAAAGAGCGCTTTGGGGTTCTGGTCACGTCTTAACAACGTGGCGGTCTTTTATGACCGCGGAACCAGCGAAGAGTTCGAGGAACTCAATGAAGTTCTGAAGGCAACGAAGAAGCGGGCCGACGAAGTCAAAAAGGACGCCCGCCGGAGCGGTCCCGGGGGGGGTGGCGCAGGTCAGCCTGGAGGCCCCGGTATGGGAGGGGGGGCGACGCAGGCGGCCGACTACATTCGACTCGCCAAGACACTGGAGCTGTTGGTCAATGTGGAAAAAGAGAACGCCGACATCACGACCGTGAGCCACGAATGCGTTCACCAGTTGGCTGGCAATACCGGGCTGCTCCCCCGCCATGTGGAAATTCCCACCTGGGTTCATGAGGGGCTGGCGACCTATTTCGAAGCCCCAGGGGACGCCACGTGGTCTGGTATTGGCGCGGTGAATGACCTGCGTCTCACGTGGTACAAAGCGCTCGAAGACGACCGGGTTCACTCGAATGTAAAATTCATCGCCACGAACCAGGTTTTTGGCTTCGCGAGAAGCCATGGGGGAATCGTTCATGGCTACGGTCAGGCCTGGGCGCTCACCCATTTCTTGATGGAAACGCGAATCGATAAGTTCGTCGCGTATTACCGGACTCTGGGAGACATGCCCGCCTCCACCCCCCTTAACCCCGATCTGCTGTACGAGATCTTCAGCAGCGTTTTCGGCGACGACCAGAAGACGCTTGACCAGGACTGGCGGGCCTATATGCGAGCCCTTCAGACCGACATGCAGCGGCAAGCGCCCGAGATCATGGAAGACAAAGATCTCGAACCGTCGCGCGGGCCCCGGCGACGGTAACGTCGCGCTGGGTGGCGGAATTCCCGTAATGGTTCCTTGAGGCAGTTCTACTTCACACGGCCGGAAACGAGACAATTTCGGGAGCCACGCCCGTCAGGAAGCGGTATCAAACTCCCGCTTCGTGACGGGCGTGGTTCCACCAAGATGTCTCAACGCGAACCGCGCGGAGAATGGAAACTGCCTGGAAACGAAAAGGTGACGAGAACCTTTGTCGGTTCAGGGAAACGCCCGTTTGCCGTTCAACATCCAGCCAATCGGAGTGTACCGCACAAACACGAGATACGTCGCCATGCAGAAAAGCAACGTGCCGAAGTTGACCAACAGCAGCTTCACCACAAGACCCAGCGGTGCCTCGATCAGCAGTGTCTGCAAAAAGTAGACCACCGGAAGATGGACCAGATAGGTCCAGTACGAGGCGTCGGACATCAGTCGCAGAACCGGGCTTCTGCGTGACAGGTACTGTTGCCCGATCAGCAGCGACAGCAGGGTCAAGAGCGTCGCGAGGTACGCCGTCAACACCCCGGCGAGGAGCGTCAGCCCCGGGCTTAAGGTGCGAACCGCCCCTGTCTCGAAGATCGAGGCTTCGACTTTGGGAAGTAGCAGATAATACGGCACAAACAGCGCGCAACCGACGGCGGCAATCACCCCGGTCCACGGCTTGAACGCCGCGAGGGACTCTTCCCGACCGAAGAACTGCCACCCCGCCCAGTAGAACAGTCCGTAGAACAGCAGAGGCCAGACCAGGGGAATGAAGGACTCGGGGGCGGGAATCCCAAGTCCACCCAGCAAGACGCCCGGAACGAGCGCCAGGGGAGTGAGCGCCACCAGCCATGGACGGCAAGACAACCAATCGAATCTCAACGGGCGGAATCGCGAAAGGACCACGGTCAGCGCGGCAAACAGGGTCAGGTAGTACAGGAACCAGAGATGCATGGTCGACCAGGGCTGGGCCGAGGTCCCTTGGGGGTTTTCTTTCGACGCCTTGACGATCAAGCCAATCAAACCGAGCGGATGAGACAGGTACGACATCGCGAACACGACGGCCGCGATCACCAGTCCCAACAGGAACGGGTAGAACAGGATGAACGGGAGGACGATTCGCACGGCGCGGTTCCGGACGAAACCCATCGTTCCCCTGCGGGTGATCAACAGCTTGGCAAAGTACCCGGAGATGAGAAAAAACAGCCCCATCCGAAACAGGTGAATGAAACTGAATGCCGCATCCACGAGGACACTCGATTGGGGATCGGTCGCCAGCCAGACAATCTGGGTCGGATGAGCGTACGCCAGAGCGGCGTGCAGGAACACTCCGAGCAACATGGCCACGCCGCGCAGATTATCGAGGTAATGAACTCGATCGGACTGGCTGCGTACGGAGGCATACTCCTGACGAACGGTCGGTTGTGAAGATTCGGTGACCGGTCCGGGCGTGGCGATTTCGATTGTGGACATCAGGTAACCTTTGGAAGTCGGGGGATTCCGTCGGGCCAGACGCTCGGTGTGAAACGCCGTCGTTAAACCAGATCGCGTTTGCGGACTTGCATGGCGACGGCCAGTCCCAACGCCACGACGATGATGGCGACCTCAACGCAGATGATCTTCACGAGCAGCGGACTGAGAGTCGGCACGGCCCCTTTCATGGATTCGCTGACTTCTGGATTCTGAAAGAGAGCCATCAGAAACAGGTTGAGAAACACATTGCCGGCCACCATCACGGCGATCGTCCAGCCCACCGAGTCTGAAATCACCGCCGTGACCAACTGCAGCGCATAGGAGGCGAGCAGTTCGAAGAACACAACCACCAGCACGGGGATCGCGCCCGCCTTGCTCCAGGGGAGCACCGCGGTCAAAACGATCGAACAGGCGAGCATGGTGAACCAGGGAATCAGGAACGTCGTCAGCACGACCGCGATCTTGGCGAGCGAGTAATCCAGCAGGCTCACCGGCAGGCTGAGGATAAACGTTCGCGTCTGGTCGCTTCCCTCGCCCAGCAACAGTTCGCCCAGCAGATGCATCCCCGACCCGATCGCCACAGTCAGAATCAGGATGAACCCGACAAATGCGACCGTCGGTTGCGGTATGACGCTGACGGCCGAACTGAGAATTCCCGCGGCGAAATAGGCAAACAGTGGACGACGGCTAAGGTACAGGTCTTTGAGAAACAGAATCCCGATGGCCTGAGTGTTCACGGCGATGTCTCCTCGCGTCCGCGCATGACGCAACTGACGAAAATTTCCTCGAGCGTCATTCGCTCGACTCCCTCCAGGGTCGCGCCAGACGCCTGCAGGGTGTCCAAGGCGGCCTGATCAAACTGGTCCATTGAAATCACGCGTTGACTGCGGAATTGAGACTCCAAACGCATCCCCGGCATCGCGGGAATATTCCACTCGGCCGGCGCTTGCAGTCGAATTCGTCGCCATTGCTCCAGAAACTCGTCCCGCCCGCGTGACGCGATCACACGTCCGCGATCGATGAACGTGATCGAATCGCTGAGCTTTTCCACATCCTGCGTATTGTGTGAGGAAAACAGCACCGTGCGGTTTTCGTCCTCAACGACCCGCATCAGTTCCGTGAGGATCTCGTGGCGGGCCACGGGATCCAGACCGTTTGTCGGCTCGTCCAGAATCAGCAACTGCGGACGTCGCGCCAGAATCAGGAGCAAGACCGCCTTCACACGCTGTCCTTGAGACAACCCCTTCACCTGTTGTTCCGGATTGAGGCCGAATCGACTGAGCAGTTGGCTGGCATAGTCGTCATCCCATCCAGGAAACACCGAACGGACGAAC
This sequence comes from Planctomycetota bacterium, assembly GCA_026692825.1. Taxonomy (GTDB): domain Bacteria; phylum Planctomycetota; class Planctomycetia; order Planctomycetales; family Planctomycetaceae; genus UBA10511. The sequence goes on from JAPLOC010001213.1 coordinate 17,519, forward strand.
TGCAGGTGCCACCCAATCGATTCCCGCTTGTACAGCCGCATGTCTTCCGAGAAATAGCCGATTTCGCGTTTCGCCGTCGCCTGATTGGACGAAATCGGTTGTCCCAGGACGGAGACGGCGCCGCTGTCGGGAGCGACCAGTCCCATCATGATCCGCATGATTGTCGATTTGCCCGCGCCATTGGGGCCGATGAGGCCCACGACGGTTCCGCGGGGAAAGTCGAGCGATATGTCTGACAGTGTGAAGTGGCGATACCGCTTGGAGACGTGTGAAAACGTGATCGCCGACTCGGTTTTCGTACTCACGGCAACACCAGCTTCGTGGATCATGGATTACCTCGTTGCGCCTGCTCGACGGCCTCGATCAACCGTTTGTGCAGTTCGGTGCGGGACAGACCCAACAACAGCGCCAGGTCGGCGGCGCGGGCCAGATGAGTCTTCAGTTCGCGAACCTGGATGCCCTCTTGCAGATTGGGCCGATCGGCGACGACCGATCCTTTTCCCTGCCGAGTCGAAATCACTCCGTCCCGTTCAAGTTCCAGGTAGGCGCGTTTGATCGTGATGACACTGACCTGCAACTCGGACGCCAATTGGCGAATCGAGGGCAGCTCCGTCCCCGGTGGCAAGTCTCCCACAGCCACCCGCCGCTCGACCTGTTCAATGACCTGCAGGTACAGCGGCCGTGGATCGGCTTGAGAAATCACAATCCAACTGTGATTAGTCATATACACAGTATATACAGAGACACGGACGAGTCAAGTCCAAAAATTCTCATCGCCCCCGTCCCATTCATTCCGCCCCACTCCGCATATTCATCCACCCCAATACGTCCAATCGCGGTGCCCTCGTCTGCAGCCGGGCGACCCCCTCCGCAGTCACCCGCGTATTCCGTAGCGAAACCACGCGCAGCGACACCAGCTTTCCAATGGATTCCAGTCCCGCATCGCCGATCGAAGTATCTTCCAGATACAACTCTTCGAGGGACGACCAAGCGGACAATAGGCCGATCGCCTCATCGTCCACGCCAGTCCCATTGAGATAGAGCTTTTTCAAACCGCGCAACCCCGAAAGCTGCCTCAAGCCCGCGAGCTTCTTGCTATCAAAACTGCGGTCATTGAACGCGACCAGTTCCAGGTTCCAGAACGTATCACCCAGACTCTCGGGAAGGCGCTCCAAGATGATCTCTGGAAATTGCGGCGAGGTAGCGACGCTCCCTCCCAACCGAAACACCTCCGCCCGCGCTCGGTTGCGTTCCCATTGCCCGGCGAAGAGGTAAACCACAACGATCAGGCCGGTGAACAGCGGCACAAGCCATGTCGCACGCCGCAGAGCCTTTTTCATCCTGGCCCTGCCGGGCGACGGGGACACGAAGTCCATTCGACTCGATTCCGGCAGATTACTTGAGAGTGGCGACACGAATGTTGCGGAACTTCACCTGAGTGTCGTGGTTTTGCAGACCGAGGAACCCGCTGGTCTTTCGCAGTGCGATCAGCGGGTGTTTCTCTTCGGTCACCTCCGAAACGACGACGCCGTTGTGGGTCACAGTCACCGTCTGCCCTTGGCAGCGGATCTCCATGCTGTTCCAGCGTCCCGCAGGTCGACAAACACGCCGGCTCGCGCCGCAAATGTCGTACACCGAACCACAGTACTGGTAATCTTTCAGCATGCTGTACTGGGGGGCCGCGTCATCGAGTACTTGCACCTCGAATCCCGCAGGAGGAAGCTGATCGTTTTCGCGATGATGGTTCCCGTCGGCCGGTACGCGGACATAGACCCCGCTGTTCCCTCCGGGAGAGACCTGGTATTCGAACCGAAAATCGAAATCGCCAAATTCTTCCAGCGACTTGAGCCAAGGGCCTTTTTTGCCGTTGCAAACCAGCAGCCCCTCGTCGACCAGCCAGCACTTCTCGGCGGGTTCCCCTCCCCCTTCCCACCCCGCGAGATCTTTCCCATTGAACATGCTGCGAAACCCGATCTCGGTGATGTGCAAATTGCGGAATTGAAACTCCCCCCCTTTGTCCACCTCGCATTGCAGCCCGATGAAGCCTTCGCGGTTTTTGAGGCCGGCGACGTCGTAGACCTTCTTCCCGTTGATCGACAGACTGAGTTTGTCTCCGACCGCAGTGATGTCGAACGAGTTCCATTCCCCCTGGCGAATCTCTCCCTTGATTCCAATCGTCGGCTTGAGGTTTTTGACATTCCCCTCGCTGCCATCGAGCAGGTTCACCTGGTAACTGTTCTTCGGGAAGGGTTCGCCTCCCGCCAGAGTGCGGACATAAACACCCGAGTCGTAGTCGGCGCTCTTCACCGCCTTCCATTCCACATGCAGCACGAAGTCGCCGTAGGTGAAATCGCTGCGTAACCAGCCGTTCCCTTCCTTCAGCACCAAGAGACCGTCTTCGACCGCCGCCTTGCATCCTCCCTCAATGGTCCATCCGTCGAGGGTTTTCCCGTCGAACAGCGACGACTTCGTACGCGGTGCCTCGGCCGCTGGCAGTTCAGAGGCACAGGCGACCAGTGACGCCATCAGCAGCGTGAGAGTCACTCCCCGGAATCGAAGCGAAAGAACGCGAGACAGACCAGACATGCGATTCTCGACGGCAAGGGGGAAAACGGAAGCGGGACCGACACCGGAACACGATCGGAATCGTACCCTCTGACGTGACGATTGAGAATTGTGGCAAGCGAACTCTCCAGACTCCCCTTTTTTCCAAATTCTGCTACGTTGTGGCCAGAATCCGATCGTTTTTCACCCCGCTTGACCGTCCGCCGCTCACCTTCGCATGCCCATTCACGACGCAGCTTCACCCGCCACCGACTGGAATCAGCTCGCTTCCGAGATTCTCTCTGGCCACGAATTGACCCTCGAAGAGGGGTTGTCGGTGCTGGAGTGTCCGGAGGACGACTTGGTGGATCTGCTCGCCGCGACTTACCGGATTCGTCGACGGTATTGGGGGAATGAAGTTCAGCTCTACACGCTGAAGAATGCCAAGAGCGGGCTGTGTCCGGAAGATTGCGGCTATTGCTCGCAGTCGAAGATCTCGAACGCCGCGATTCCGGTCTATCGGATGAATGACGAGGCGACTCTATTGGCGAACGCAAAGGCGGCCGCCGACGCGCGATCCCGCACCTTTTGCATCGTCGCCTCCGGGCGTGGTCCGACTGATCGCGAGGTCGATCACGTCGCCGGTGTGGTCCGCAAAATCAAATCGCAACTTCCTTTGAATGTCTGCTGCTGTCTGGGACTGCTGACTCCCGACCAGGCGCGGAAACTCGCCGACGCGGGGGTGGACCGCGTCAATCACAACGTGAACACCAGTCGCAGTCACTACGACCAGATCTGTTCGACCCACACCTACGAAGACCGTCTCGAGACGTTGCGTGTGGTTCGCGACGCGGGAATGGAGGTCTGCACGGGGGGAATTGTCGGCATGGGAGAGAAGCATGCCGACATTGTCGAAATGGCCCTGGAGCTTCGGGAATTGAAGGCCGAGTCGATTCCGGTCAACTTTCTGCACCCGATCGACGGAACACCGCTGGGGAACCAGGAGCGACTCAATCCCCGGTTTTGCCTGAAGGTGCTTTGTCTGTTCCGACTGGCGAATCCCGAAAGCGAAATTCGCATCGCGGGTGGCCGGGAACTCAACCTGCGCTGGCTGCAACCGCAGGGGATGTATGCCGCCAATTCGATCTTCCTCGCCGACTATCTGACCACAAAAGGACAGTCGGCCGAAGAAGACTACAAGATGATCGAGGATCTGGGATTCACGATTCTGGCTCCCGGTCCTGAAACCGCGAAGGCCCGCGCCGCGTTGGCCGCGACCTGAGCCGTCCGCCCTCGCATTTCCACCGCCATGCACTGCCGCCGCTTTCTTCCGCAACCACTCTCCCGTCGCGAACTGCTGATGCGTGGTGCCAACGGGTTTGGCGCGGTCGCGCTCGCCTCGCTGTTGTGCGATCCCGCGTTCGCAGGGGACTCCGACAGCGTTCGCAACCCACTCGCCCCGAAAAAGCCGACTGGCGACGCGAAAGCGAAGAACGTCATTTTTTTGTTCATGGATGGCGGTCCGTCGCAGGTCGACACATTTGATCCCAAGCCCCGCCTCGATCGCGAGCATGGCGAAAAGATCAAGATGAAGGTGCCACCCACGCAGTTCGATGACGTGGGAAGTGTGCTGAAATCCCCCTGGAAATTCCGCAATTACGGGCAAAGCGGAATTCCGGTCAGCGACCTGTTTCCCCATGTGGGAAGCTGTGCAGACGACTTGGCGGTAGTCCGCTCGATGACCGCCGACTTTTCGGAACACACCAACGCCAATTACTTTTTTCATTCGGGGGTCGGCATCCAGGGACGCCCCAGCATGGGGGCGTGGGTGACCTACGGTCTGGGGAGTGAATGCCAGAACTTGCCCGGTTTTGTCGTCCTCAACAGCGGCATGATTCCTCCCGGGGGGCTCGACTGCTTCAGCAATGGCTTCCTGCCTGCGTCGTATCAGGGGTCATTGTTCGCCGGGGGAGACACCCCGGTCGCCGACATCCGCCGCGTAGAAGCGTCCGACCGCCTGCAGGAAAACAAGCTGAGATTGCTCCGCCGACTGGACAATCGCGTTGTCGAGCGGATTGGCAAAGTCGACGCGCTGGAGTCGGCGATCGGCAATTACGAACTCGCCGCCCGCATGCAGTCCGCCGTCCCGGAACTCGCGAATATCGCTGGCGAATCGAAGGCGACCCTTGAGCTGTATGGCATCGGTGACCCCGCGACCGACATTTACGGCCGGCAATGCCTGATCGCCCGGCGACTGATCGAGCGCGGGGTGCGGTTCATCGAATTGCTGCCGCAAAGCCTGGGGTTTGACCGCTGGGATCAGCACGCGAACCTGCTGGAAGGGCATGCCAAGAATTCTCTGGCAGTCGACAAGCCGATTGCCGGCCTGCTTAAAGATCTGAAGTCCCGTGGCCTATTGGACCAGACACTGGTTCTTTGGGCGGGCGAGTTCGGCCGGACTCCCATGGCGCAGGGGGGCAACGGCCGCGACCACAACCCGTTCGGCTTTTCGATCTGGCTGGCGGGGGGAGGAATTCAAGGGGGGACGATTTACGGCGGGACCGACGAATACGGCTACTACGCAGTCGAGAACAAACTGCAGATTCACGACCTGCACGCCACAATGCTGCACCTTTTGGGAATTGACCACACCAAGCTCACCTTCCGATTCGGTGGCCGGGATATTCGGCTCACTGACGTTTATGGCGAAGTCATCGAAGAGATTCTGGCGTAGCAAAGATCAGGCGTTGCGCGAAACGCCTGAAGGGAATCGCGTGGAATAGATTCCACGCTACGGCCCCTTGCTGCCGGCTCCTCTGCACGACATGTCGGACGCCGCCAAAAAATGACGGTTTTGATCCTGGACGGGTTCCGACACGGGATTTCGCTTCAGTGTCCGCAGGGCGCTTTGGCCAAGTCCCGGGATGTCAACGAGTCCTTCCAACGCGGCGCGACACGGGGGGCGGAATACGTTTCTTTCGAGAGACGACAGCGCGTTGTGTCTGACGGAGGAATCCTCCAATTCATCGCGTATGACTTCTGTCAGCAATCGCACCACGCCATCCAATTCAATGAACGCCCGCATCGCACAGGCCGCGTACTGACGAACAAGGAGATCATCCGGCCCGATCAGAAGTTGACTAACAATCACTCCGAATTGCCGCCACGCTTCCGGGTTGTCATTCCGGAACGGGAGTGCTTTCAGGATTTCCACTCGCACCAATTCGTCTTGAGACTTGTCTGACAAATCGCTCACAAACAACAGCACGACCCGCTCATCAATGGACTCTCCCAACGACTCAATCAGAGCGCAGCGTCGCTCTGAATTTGCATTGGGATACTCAACGAGTAATTGATCAACAGGTTCTTGCCGCACACCGCGACGTAAACTGGACATGGTATGTCCCGGATTTTCCCAGACCGCATACAAGTTACAGGAGTCCCGCGATCGGATCGCCATAGTAAATGTGGTTCGGCCGGTTCGTTTCATCGAACCAGGCGGTCGTGTCGGGAAGGCCCAGTGAGTCGTAAATCGTGGCCGCCATGTTCTCGGGCTTCTGTGGATTCGCGGCGGGGTAGGCACCGATTTTGTCCGTGGAACCGACGACATTGCCCCCCTTCACTCCCCCTCCCGCGAAAAAGACCGTCTGTACCGCCCCCCAGTGATCACGTCCCGGCAGCTTGTAGTGCTGTGGCAGATGCGTGATTTTTGGTGTCCGGCCAAACTCCCCGGCCATGACGATCAGCGTCGAGTCGAGCAACCCACTGTCAAAAAGATCGTCGAGCAACGCCGCCAGCGCTTTGTCGGTCGGGGGAAAAAGCTTGTCTTTCAGGTGGGGGAACATTTCGCCGTGAGTGTCCCACGTCTCGTTGTTTCCCAGGTTGATTTGCACCAGGTTGACCCCCGCCTCCACGAGTCGCCGTGCCATCAGCAACGACCAACCGAACGAGTTTTTGCCGTACCGCTCCTGCTGTTCAACCGGCGCGCGGGTGACATCGATCGCATCGCGAATTCGGCTGTCGGTGAGCAGTGAGATCGCCCCTTGTCGATATCGGTCGAACGACTCGACCCCGGCTTCGCGTTCGAGGTCGGCACGCTGCCTGTCGATGTGCCCCAGCAACTCCAACCGGTTGGACAAACGGTTGTTACCGAAGCCTTCGGGAAGCGTGAGATTCGGTGCCTGAAACGAACTCCGCAAGGGAGTGTTCGGACGGTCTTGATGGTCGAATTCGTACTCCGGATAGGCTCCGTACGCCAACCCGTTGTAGGGAGAAGACTCGATGAACCACGGATCCCGGCGAGCCCCCATCAGTCCCGCGAACTGCCCCGGAATGACGCGCCGGGAATAGTGAATCAGTTTTTCGGGCAGCACGACCGCAGGGGGTAGATTGTTACGGGGCCGGGTCACCCCACCAGCGATCGCCGCGATGGCGGGCCAGTCGGTCGGCATGGGGACCGAAGGATTGAAACCCGGGGGCAACATCGTCCGCCCCGTCAGCATGATGTGGTGCCCTGCCGAATGGTCATTCGAAGGATGCGACAACGACCGGCACAAGGCCCACAAATGGCTCCGCTGAGACAACAGCGGCAGGTGTTCGCAGATCTGCAAACCGGGGGTATTCGTGCTGATCGGCTTGAATTCGCCTCGAACCTCCGCCGGCGCGTCGGGCTTCATGTCGAAACTGTCGTGCTGCCCGAGTCCCCCCGAGAGGAAGATGTAAATGACCGAACGTGCGCGGACGCCCGCGGAACCGCCGGACTCGGCGGCCCGCGCCTGACGCAACGCGGCGAGGTGATTCGCCCCCAGTCCTAACAGACCAATCGACCCCGCCTGCAGCGCGAATCGGCGGTTGAACCGGGGATGATTGGCGGGGGAATGGAAGCTCGCAGACATCGCACGGCTTTCCAAAAACCAGTGGGACGAAGTTCGACAGAAACTGTCGCAATTATAAGCGAGCATTGATTTGTGGGCAACTGCGACCAGGCTGTTCGGATATCGCACTCCGCAACTCGGCAGGTGGCTTATTTTCGCCGTGATGTGACTCCCCTCCTTTACTTCGTTCGAGTTCCCTCACGATTTGATCCTGGCAGTACGGATACGGCAGCACCAGCGTAGTTCCCCCCGACAGCTCAATCACAAGTTCTCTCTCCTTTGTGTCGCCCCCTTCCGCGTGGGTGACTGTGAATTGGTGCCAGTGCCATCCCGTGACTTCCGACCAGAGAAAGCCGTGTCGGCGGTGCAGCACCAGTGGAGTAAACGACACACCCCAGTCCGAAATCACATACCGCAGTCGCCAACGCCAGATTGCGACGGCAATGAGGAGCAAGAGGCCACCCGCTTCCAGCCAGGGGAGCGGGTCGTCCAACTCCGCCACCTGCCAGGTCGCGGCAACGATTCCAACGGCAACAGAAATCCCTCCCACGACGGCCACGGCAAGCGCGTGCTCCGTGGCGGAAGTGTCGATCGCGAACCGTAAGTTGGTGTCTTTCCTGTTTGCTGACGTCGCTGACACGCTGCGCCGCTCTCGGGCCGAACTTGCAATTCGCAGAATGGGACAGTCTGAGGATACTCGAAAAAGGACAGGATGAACAACGTATGTGCCATGGTGTGATTTACGGACCAGGAGGTTGAATTTGATAATCCGTTCATCCCGTTCATCCCTTTCATCCTCTTCATCCTGTCAAAAACGTCTTTCTTTCGAACCGTGGTATGAGCTTGATGGATCGCTGTTGGCAAGCAGCGATGCACGTGGTTCAAGGCACACGCTACGGGGAGCGACGCGGAACGGCGAGAGTCGCGGCGAAGAGGCGAAGCCCCGACGGGGGGCAATTCAATTGGCGAGTGACGGCTCGTATTTGAGATTGTGCAAGCCCATAGTGCGTCGAATGACGGTGAACTCACTGCGGTCGCGCACTCGGAAAGTGCGGGCTACATTGCAACTCCCACGAACAATGCGCACCGCAAGCCTACTCGCGTTTCTTCTCCCCGGCCGGCTCCGCCGAAGAACCCTTTTCGACTTTGCCAAAGTAGTTCTTGATGCCGTCGTGGTAACCAGGAGGAATCTGATCCTTATCGATCGCCTCTTTCAAACCCTGGTCCCCCTTCTTCATCATATCCCGGAAGCGGGCCTTGTCGTCTCCCTTGTCGCTGAGTCCCTTCGATTTGAAAGACGACAGCACTTCTCCCTTGGTCACCGGAGATTTCGACTGTTGGGTGATGAAATCGGTTTCGACGGAGTCGTCTTCGGGAGCATTTCCCCCCCGGCCCATTCCGCGCCCCCCCAGCCCATTTCCGTCTCCTTCGCCTTCACCGTCCCCCTCTCCCTCGCCTTCCCCTTCTCCCTCACCCTGTCCCTGACCCAAACCCAATTGAGCCATCAGTTCCTGATAGAATTCCTCGTAGTCGGCAAGATCCCCCATCCCTTCCGTCGCCTCTCCGTCGAGCTTCTCCTGCTCGTTGAGCTGCTTCGCCTGCTGCTGCATGATCTTCAGCGCCTCTTCCAGCTTTTGCATGTCTGTCGCCGACTGCGCGATCTCTTTCAATTCCATCTTTGAAAGTTGCAGCGATTCTTTCATCGCCTCCACCGCCTCTTTCGGATCCATCCCCTCCATCTTCGCCATTTCAAGCTGCTTCATCGCCCGCTGCAACGCGGCGTTGAGCGGCTTCGATCCGACCTTGTCGCCGGCGAACTGATTGAGTTCTTTGAGCCGTTTACGAATCTTCTGTTCCAGTTCCGACTTCTCGACCGGGTCGGTCGACTGCATCAGCCGTTCGAGGTCATCGATCGTCGCGTCGAGTTCTTTTTGCAGCGACGCCGACGATCCCTCCTGTAGCTCCTTCGTCCACTTCTCCATCTTCTCTTTGTTGACCGATCCAAACTCTTGCTCCTGCGGAGTATGGCTGAACAACTCTTTCAGTTTGTCGTTCGCCAGCTTCCGCCACATCTCTCCCATGTTCTTTTGCTGACCCGCCAGCTCCCGGGAATTTTCGGTCTTCTCTTTGGGACGCATCTTGTTGAGGGCCAGCTTCAAGCCTTCCAGCGCCTTTTTCGTCTCCTCAGAAACCTCCCCCTCGGGAGTGTCGTCGGATTTGACCTGCGCCTTGCGGGCCTCGGTCGCTTTTTTCGAGTCCTCCAGCAACTGCTGCTTCTTCGCCACCTGGGTCGACGCCTCCACCCGTCCAAACGGATCGAACTGCGGCAGGTACGCGACCGCCAATGTCGCCAGGAGGGCGATCAACGCCAATTCGCCCAGCGGTTTTTCGTACTTAAAGGGAACGACGCTGGCCGGCTGTATGCGCGGGGCAGCGATCTCGGCCGACTGAACGACCAGCGGCTGATACTCCCCCGCCGCCTTTTCAATGAGCGCCACCGTCAGAAATAGATCTTTCGTTCCACTGTAACTGTCGACCGCCCGTGCCGCGTCCAAGGCCGTCGGCCGACGCTGCAGCACAATCGCCGCCAGTGCGCACAACCCAGGAACCATCGCCAGCGTCCACCGATTGAACGCCTCGGCTCCATACCCGGTCAGCCGGCTGGTCAGCAACAGCACCCCATAGGCGATCACCCCCCAGAACGTGAACCGGTAGACCCTCCAACCTGCCGACGCCAGGTTGAGACGAAGTGCCACCCGCTTTAACAACTGGATCGACTGAGAGAGACTGATCATGACTGCACGCAACCGTTGCGGAAAAGGCGTCGGACGGACTGTTCAATTGTATTCCGGCACACTGCGGGAATGCAACCTCAAGCACTCGAAGGCGGGTGTGAGTCTGAGATAGGGATCGATCAGGACCGGCGATTTGTCTGACATGCAGTCGTTGACACCAATCCGCCGATCATATTAGCCTATGCCGATGGAATCTGAACATCCCCGACCGCCCGCCATCCTGTCGCGACCGGCGTCGTCCCCGGTCGTCCCCCACGTCGAGGTTCCGATGGTCGCCCCGCTGCACGTCGAATCCTCCTGGCTTCGACTCCTGAAGAAATTGCCGCTCTTGGCAGCCGTCGCGGCGGGATTGTGCCTGGCCCCCTCCCGAGGACACGCGGCCGAGCCGGCGATCAGCTTTATCAACGACGTCGTCCCCACTCTGACCAAAGCGGGTTGTAATGTTGGCGTCTGCCACGCCAAAGCGGGCGGGGGCCAGAACGGTTTCCAACTTTCACTCCTGGGATTCGAAGCCTTCGAAGATTTCGAACATCTGCGCTTCGAAGACCGCGGCCGGCGACTCTTCTCGGGTGCCCCGGAAAACAGCCTGCTGCTGCGAAAGGCGTCGGGACAGGCCCCTCACAGTGGTGGCGTGCGATTGCCCCCGACCTCGTCCGGTTACGCGACGCTCGCCAACTGGATTCGCCAGGGAGCGAACTACGACGACAAAAAAGCCCCGTCACTCACCACGTTTGAACTCGAACCCAAACGCGGCACAATTCCGCGAAATGGAACCCAGCAACTGTCGGCCCGCGCCACCTATTCCGATGGAACGGTGCGCGATGTGACCGATCTGGCACTCTACGAGTCCAACGATCGGTCGATGGCCGAGGTGTCGGATCGTGGTCTGGTCCAGGTTCTCGATATCACCGGCAAAGTCGCCGTCATGGTGCGGTACCAGGGGCGGGTCGCCGTCTTCAGCGCGGCGATCCCGCTGGGGGCACCCGTCGAGAATCTCCCCTCCCCCCGCAATTTTATCGACGAACATGTCTTCGCCAGCCTGAAAGAGATCGGCATCCCACCGTCGGCGTTGTGTGACGATGCGACCTTTCTGAGGCGGGCCACACTCGACATCACCGGCCGTTTGCCGACTGAGACGGAAACGACGAAATTCCTCGCCACGACGCGTGCCGACAAGCGGGACGCAGTCATTGACGAATTGCTCCAAAGTCAGGACTACGCTGACTTTTTCGCCAACAAATGGACGGCACTACTCAAGAATCGCCGGGACGATGCGAGCGATATTGTCTCGAACTTCGCGTTCCATTCCTGGGTCCGCGACAGCCTCCTCGCCAACAAGCGCTACGATCAACTCGTCCGCGAGCTGCTGGCGGCGACCGGAACCGTGATCGGCAACCCGCCTGTCGCTTGGTACAAGCGGGTCAAAGAGCCCAAACAGCAGCTCGAAGATGTCGCGCAGTTGTTCCTGGGGGTTCGCATGCAGTGCGCCCAGTGCCATCACCACCCGTTCGAACGCTGGAGCCAGGATGACTACTACTCGCTGGCGGCGTTTTTCAGTCAGGTGGGACGCAAGCCCTCCGCGACCCGTGGCGAAGACATGATCTTCCACAAGCGGGGGATCGCGGTCGCGAATAACGTGAAAACCGGACTCCCCTTGCGGCCAGCCGCCCTGGGAGACGCGATTCCCCCGATCGCCGCCGGGGAAGATCCCCGCTTGCGACTGGCCGACTGGATGAGTTCCAAGACCAATCCGTTTTTCGCCAAGGCGCTGGTGAATCGTTACTGGAAGCACTTCTTCCAACGCGGGTTGATCGAGCCGGAAGATGACATTCGCGATACGAACCCCCCCACCAACCCCGAGTTACTGGCTGCTCTCGAAAAGCATTTCATCGAGAGTGGCTTCGACCTCAAGGAACTGGTGAGAGTCATCACCCGCTCGTATTCGTACCAGTTGAGCGCGCAGCCCAATGGCGACAACCTCGCCGATCGGCAGAGTTACTCGCGGTTCTATCCCCGGCGGCTCCAGGCGGAAGTGCTGCTCGACGCGATCGATAAACTGGCGGGGACGCAAACGGAATTTCCAAACCTGCCTCCCGGTACCCGCGCGATCGCGTTGCCCGATAACAGCTACAACCGGGCGTCGGCGTTTCTGCGGGTGTTTGGCCGGCCCGAAGGCGAAAGCGTTTGCGAGTGCGAACGGGTTCAATCGTCGAGCTTGGCGCAAAGTCTGCATCTGATCAATTCGGGCGAGATGCGGGCGAAGCTCGCCAGTCCG
>JAPLOC010001214.1 GCA_026692825.1 Planctomycetota bacterium
GGATTGGGGGAACCGCATCGATCGAATCCCAGCCGCAAACCACAGGCTACGCCCTGACACCGCTACGCGGCCACCGGAGCCGGCTGTAACCACGCCGGAAATTCGAAGAAATTGAAATCGAGATGTGCGGAAAGTCGGTTATACGTGTTCAGCAAGCCAATATAAACTCCTTCGTACGGGACACCGGTCATCGTGTAGAATTCGGTGCTCAGCGGTGCATCCAGTTTTGTTTTTTTCAGCACCGTGACTTTGGGCGACCAGTGGAGAAAATCCGCGCTTTCGATCCGGCTGACCACGCGAGTGTTCGGTGGACCAAAGCGAAGATGGGCCACATAACGCCCCAGCCGTTGGTCCCAGTAAGGAGCAATCTGCGTATCGCTGAAGGGAATGACGGGGTTCGCGGGCTCCTGCTTCCAGTGCATTCCATCGGCGGAGTAGGCGATCCGCGTCGACAGTGAACTGGGCTTCGCCTCGGGATTGGCGACGTACATCATCTTGAACCGGCGTTGAGGATTCTCGTCGCGGTCATCGATCATCACACCCGGTCCGCCGAGAAATCTCTCGGGCGGCTCCATCACGATGTGGTTACTGTTGGCCTGCTGATTCGTGATCGGCTTTTCCCAGTGAATCCCGTCGGCGGAGGTCGCAAATCCCACGAGATACTGGTGACTGGCTCCGTCTTTGGCGGTGCTCTGAAGAATCTGGTACCACATCTTGAACCGGCGGTCTTTGGGATCAAAGACGACGGTGCCGTAGTCGGTCGCAAATCCATCCGACGGCCGGTCGCGCTTCAGCACCGGGTTCTGCGGATGTTTGACCGGCTGATTCAACGTCTTCTGGACTCCCTGCAGCTCACCGATGACGAAGTCATCGATGAACAGTTGCTTGCCGTGAATGATCAGGGCATTGCCGAGGATTTCGTCGTCCAGATCCTTGAACATCCCTGGCGGGGCCTGGCGCTGGGCCAACAGCGGAGCGTGACAGAGCAGAAGAGTGAGAATCGACAGCCACAAATTGCGCGAGCGGAGCATTTCGACCTTCTTTCTAACTAAACAGACCGCCGACCGCCACGCTGGCATCGGCACCGTTCTCGGGCAGTCCATCTGGCCCGGCAAATCGTCGAGTGACAGGAACGTCCCGCGGATCCATGGTACGCCGAACATGTGCGGGTTGGCACTGCTGGCGGAGGCGCTGTCGTCGGTGTAATGCACGACGAAGATACGGCCGTCATCGAGTTGAACCCAGCCGGAGTAGCCCTGTTCGTGGCCGTTGGCGCTGGCTTCCACTTCGACAATATGATCCAGTTGATGCTGGTCGGGGAACCCGTCATGGGCCGCCGACCACGACGTCACGTGCCGTCCCGCCGCTGGGTCTTCGGAGATGGCTTCGAAGCGTCGCCACTGGCTGTAACCGGTTACGTCCGGCGAAATCTGAACTGCGTACACATCCGGATGCTGAACCTTGAACCGGTAATAATCGTATCCGAAGACCTCGTACTGGTTGCGCGGCTCGTTGCCAAACGCCAGCGCGTGGCTGCTGATCAGGGTCCACGGCAACTCGCTCAGGCTGCTGTCTCCCTGATCGGTGTCCCAGACAGGTTTGCCGTCGATGAACAGTTCCATGCGACCGGCCTGGCTGACGACGCGGTAAGTGTGATACTCACCGGGCGCGATCTCGGCCCGCAACTGAGGATTGTGAGCCATGACGACGTGATCGGGAAACAACCGCAACACGCCGGCAAACGGGATGGAGACACTCGCCGCTCGGCCTGCGTTCGCCTGAACGTTCACCTCGAAAGTCAAATCGACGATGGTCCTGGCAGAATCGGCGGGACGCAGGTTATACATCGTGAACTGGCCGCGATTACCGTCATTGTCCAAATGAAACACGCCGTCCTTCAGGCCGATGGAATGCCGGTCGTTGTAGTGACCGCCGGCTGGTTGCGATCCGGTGGGATCATCCACATCGCCAATCCAGGCACGCAGCGCGGCCCGCCCGACCCCCGAACGGAATGTCACCATCAGGCGACCATCCCGTAACAAGCCAGCACATGTCCGCCCGGTGATGGGAAACGGGACATGCTGGTACTTCCAGGTTTTGCCGCCGTCTGTCGAAAATCCCTTCGCCCCCGGCAATCCGTCGGCGCGCGATTCGCGGGCAATGACGAACAGACGTCCGTCGGCGAGTTGAATGGGACTCGGCTCGGAAAGGGAGTGTGGCGGAAAGTGATGCGGCTGTCCGATGAATTCCCACGTCTTGCCGCGATCCTTGGAACAATAGTAATCGAGGATTTCGACGTTCCCTGGCCTGGCAAAGTAGGACGCCGCCAGGAACCACGAGCCGTCTGCGAGCTCAGCAATCCGGCTGGGGACGATGCACCCTCCTCCGCCCACCTCTTTGGCCCTCAGCCAGCGTTCATTGATCCAGGTTTTCCCTTCGTCTTTGCTGTCGTAGATCAACAGATCCCAGGTCGCGACGGTCTGATCTCCGCCCGAGGGGACATCAACCAGAAGGAGCAGCGTACCATCTTTGAGTCGCTGCAAGCGGGGGCAATTCTTGTAGGTTTCAATATCTGAGGGGACGAGGGCGGGCTTGCCCCACGTCCGGCCCAAGTCGTAGCTGTGTGCCACGGACGGTCCGCCTCCGTAGCCGCTGACCCCTGTGCCATTTCCTCCAGTATGCGAGCTATTCCGCCAAACGCAGACCAGATGGTCTTTCCCTGCCAAAGCCACATCAGGAAATCCCGCGTGAAATCCAGGTTCGCGGAAAATCGTGACATGTTTTCCAGGCTTGCGCCAGGCGGATCGCAGCGATTGGAACCAGAAACCGCGATCGACGTCCACAACGCGGTCCCGCTTGGCGAGCGGATGAGGTCGTATCTCTTCCAGCGCAGGATCAGGCCGGTCGCGCACCTGCAATCCGTCGATGGCAGGCGCGTTCGGCGACATCTCGACCGGCACGGCATCGATGACGTCCACGTCGGTGTGAAGCGGGACATTCTCGGCGACGAGGAACCAGTCATCGTCCCCCCGACCGCTGACCCACGCCGACAGCCGTTTGCTTTTCAAGTCCGCTCGCAGTTTGAAATCAAACGGCGTGTTGGGCCGCGCAAACGGAGCGAAGTAATCGATGCGGCCGTCGGAGATCCAGCAGTTCACATGGGCCATCTTCTGACCACGGCCATCGTTGCCCAGCCCGAACCGGACAGCCGGCGTGAATTTTCCGTCACGCCGAGTTCCCACGGCGATCACTTCCAACAACTGCGGATGCCCGTCCGGCAACGGCTTTTGCTCCTGGACTTCGAATCCGCCCGGCACGGTTTCCTTGGCAATCGTGGGAACCCGCGACTTGTTGGTCTCGACCACGGCCCCCTGGGGCCGCCATTCGGGAAGACCATCGACATACCTGATCGGATTCGCCGGCCCCATGTGGATCGTGGCGTAGACGTACACCACCCCTTCGACGGGCGGCACCTTACCCACGAACTGACGGCTCGTCGCCGCGCCCTCAGCGGGGCGTTCGTAACGAAACGACAAACCGGCCGGTGGATCCGGTGAGAGTCTTTCATCGGCAGAGACGCCCGCTGCAGAAACAGCAACGATGCATGAGAGAAGAACCGGAATCCTCTGCAAAAAGTGTTTCATTTACCATCCCTTTGAAGGATGTCCGCTTCGAATCGTTCGACTTCCGGAAACTTCGTGTTGCCCCGCAGCAGCGGCCCCAATCGCGGGCGGCGGTTGTTGTAGACTTCGACCGCGTCGGCATCGGCATAGCGCAGGAACAGAATGCGGCGGTCGCGATCCGGCAAGAAATTCCCCTGCGATTTGTGCAGCATCCAACAGTGGAAGACGATCGCCTCGCCAGCCTGCAAAGTGACGGGGATCGCGGTCGATTCGTCGACGACAAGTTCGATCGATTTCTCCGCCTGCTTGTCCACGAAATTCAGCCCCGGCTCGATCTGACCGCGTTGGTGACTCGCCGGGACGATCCACAGGCAGCCGTTCTGTTCGTCGGTGTCGTCCAAGGCCGTGAGCGTCGTCAGCGCGTTGTACGGATCGAGTTCCCCGTAACCGTTGTCCTGATGCCAGCCGAACGCTTTGGTGTTGCCTCGCATCTTAAACGTGAGTTGCGACGTCACGCCCTTGATGTTCGGGCCGATCAACTGCTGGGCGATGTCGACCAGCGGCCCGCGATAGTAATAGTCACGCAACACGGCGGAACGATGATGAATATCGCTGAGCAGCGCATTCTGCAGCCACGTCTTCGCGGGATCGAACGCGCCTTTTTCCGCCCGCCAGGCCGCCATGCTTTCCGTTCGCATGGCCTCCAGCCCGGCATCCGTGAGGACTCGGCCGAGGTGCAGGAATCCCTGTTCGGCGTACGCCCGCTCCTCGATTTCGTCGGGAGTGCGAAAAAACAACCGATTGCGGTCCTTCATTTGTCTTCCTCTCGCACTCGGGATGCGCCACACGCCGCCATCGTTGTTGATTCTAAAAAAGGGCGTGGCTCGCTGACGCATCTCCGGTTCCCAAGGGCTGGCGAGCTGGTCCTATTGGCTTGTGAACACCATTCCCAACTCGGTTTCGGAGATGACGGGCCACTTGTCGTCCTGCAGTGCCTTGGCGATCAGTTTGAGAGACCAGTCGCCTTTCAGCCGATCATCGTTCACCGTGGTGATTTTCAAAGTGCCGCGGTCTTGATTTGGGGGAAGCACGAGCGGTTCGGCATGCAGCAGACCGGCGACCTCCTCCGGCACGACGAGTGTGATCGTCGTCGAAACCGGCAACTTGGCCGAACGTGAAATGCTCACAGGGATCTCGAACGACTCGCCGATCCGGGCCGTTGATTCACCGGCCGGCGTGGTCAGTTTCAGCACCGCCCCTTCCATGATCATCGTGATCGCGGCATCGGCGGGCTTCGTCAGATAGCGGAGATTGCCTTTCGGGTCGGCGACGGCTGCGACCCCCTGCGTGGACATGCGCATGGTGAATTCCGTTCCCAGCCACTCGGACATCCAAGTGGGATAAACCGCGCGCGTTGCGTCCGCCGGAACGCGAACGTCGAGGCCGCGACTGCCACATAAATACCTCGCCTGACCCGATGCCATCTCCAGTTGGATCTCACCGGCAAAACCGTCCTTGCGGACAATCTCCATCTCGGCCAGGCACGTCGAACCCCGATGCACTTCTCGCTGGCGCGTGCGGTCGATCAGCCGAACTTCGAACGGGGGCGTCATGGTCACCGCCAGCAGGGCCGTTGCGATCCGTTGCTCCGCAAAAGTACGCGGGCACAGATTTCCCGACGCGACCGCGGTCGCCTGGCGAATCGCCATCGCATCACCGATCTTGCCGGCGCCACGAACCTGGATGGCGCCCGCCACGACCGCGGCGTCGGGTGCAGCTTGGATGACCACCTTCAGTTCGTTCTTCCCAGCCGGAATCGTCCAATCCCCCAATGGCGAGACGCCCGGCGGCAATCCCTCCGCCGCCAGCACGATCTCGCCATCGAATCCACCGGATCGCGCTGCTTGAACAGTCACCTCCGCCTTGCCTCCCAACGGCACGTTAATCTGTTGTTGCGGCAAAGTCAGTGAAAAATCCGGCGCGCCGCGGCGGATCTGCAGGCGGTACAGTTCGTCCGCCGTTGTGAATCGTGACGCCATGCTACGAACGATGCACGTGAAAGTACCGCTCGCCGCGGCGCGAAATTCGAGCCCTGCGTCGGTCGTTGCCGGCAGGTCGTCATTCTCGGCGATCGGTTTGCCAACGGGATCGAGAATCGAGATGGCTACGTCAAGCCGGCCACCGATGGCTCGTGATTGCAGGTCGATTGTCCAGTGCTCATGCTTCTCGACGCTCCACGAGAAACGTTGCTGGTCTGTGTCCGGCGGCATGACGTTCGTGATCGCGAGCGGAGCTTTCGTTAGCTGAGGGACCACGCGTACTTGTTCTTCCAGGTCGCTTAACGGAATCGTGACATCGACCGTGCCGAACGGCGTCGTCAGCGAGTGCGTGTGCGCAAGCAATGCCGGCTCGACCGGAAAGGCGACGACCTGGCGAATCGACTCCAGCACGGGCTGGCCGCTACTGACGCCCATGCCGACAAACTCCACTTCGCGTGATGTGCCGCGCTGGCCGACGGCGGGCAACGTGCAGAGCACGCGTGGTCCGCGTGCGACAGCCAGTCGATAGACGTAGGTGTGGTCTCCTCGAAAATCTGCGTCGTGCAATTCGATCCGATAGGTTTCGCCCGATTTGGCTGCGAACGTGACGCCGCCGTCCAGTCCTTGTGTGTCCGCAAGATCGGCCAACAACTGGCCAGCCGCATTACGGATCTGCAGCATGCCGTTGAAGCCAGCGCCGAGTCGACGGGCCATGAGATCAACGGAAATGAGTCCACTCGCATCGGCGACAAGTTCGTACCGGTCCACCTCGGTCAGCCGGCTCAGGCGGCCGGAAACGGCGACGGGCAGCGCGGGGAGCCGCTGTGGCAGGTCGCGCGACCGTGCTTCCACGATCTCCTGTCCGCGACTCACATAAAACATCGCCGTTTGCGACGAACCGTTCGCGCTGGCCACCTGCCAGCGAACAAGTCCTGCAGGCATCGCCGAATCGACGTCAAACCGCCCCGCGACCTCGCGAGCAATGGGCATCGCGCCCACTCCCGCGCGCGGGCCGAACCAATAGGGTGGCGGCGTCAACTGATATTCGCCCAGTGGTCCCTCAGTCTGCAACCGCACTCGTTCGTCATGCACAAACCCCTGCATGTCTGGCGTGAAGTCGAAGCCTCCCAGTTGAACATTCGTGACGGCTCCGGCGCGAATCGCGGGCGGAAAGATGTAGCCAAGCTGTGGCGCCTTTTGCGCGAACACTGTGTCAACGGTGAGCAGCGACACGACAATGGCAACCGACCAGGATCGGATGACACAGAAGATCGGCAGGACAGGTCGAAGCTGCATGGTGATTCGCCGTAGGGTTTTGATGCGACATCGGCTCGCAGGTCATCCTTCATTTTCCATCAATCACGCCAGCAGATCGTCAATCCGCTTGCCGCCATTGACGATTGGCACGGGGCGTCCCAGCGGTGTGTGGTAAACCTTGTCCGAGTCGACACCCAGTAGCGTGAAAATCGTCCGCAGCAAATCCTGAATACCGTAGGGCTGGGTGGTGGGAAAACTGGCCGTGTTGTCGCTGGCGCCGACCACTACCCCGCGTTTGATCCCGCCGCCCGCCAGGATCACGGTTTGACACTGCGACCAATGATCGCGCCCCGCGTCGTTATTGATGCGTGGAGTTCGGCCCATTTCGCCCATCATGACCACCAGCGTGTCGTCGAGCATCCCGCGATCATCGAGATCGCTGACCAGTGCGCTGAGCGCGCGGTCGGTCGGCGGGACGAGCGTTTTCTCGTGACTGCTGAAGTTGTCTGTGTGCGTATCCCAGCTCCCGTGGTCGATGCCAATGAACCGGCCCCCCGCCTCGACGAGCCGCCGCGCCAACAGGGCGCACTGGCCGATCGATGAATAGCCGTAACGTTCGCGCATCGCCGCGGACTCCGCCTGAATGTCAAAAGCCTTTCGCGCCTGGGGAGACGTGACAAGATCGACGGCCTGTTCATAATACGAACTCAACGTTCGTGCTCGACCCGTGGCTTGCTGGCCAGCCCCAAGTCGCTCGGCGCCGGCCAACATCCGTTGTCGCCGAGCGAAGCGATCATCGGTAATCGACTCGGGGACGTTCAGGTCGCGGACCTTGAAGTCGGGTTGGGCCGGATCATTGTCGATTGTGAACGGAGCGTACTTCGCTCCGTAGAATCCGGGTCCGCCCGGTCCCAACGCATTCGGGACTTCGACGTACGGCGGCACCTGTCCGCCGGCTCCCAATTCACGCGAAACGATCGAACCGATCGACGGGTACAGTTCATTGAAGGGAACCCCTCTGGCTTGTCCGTCAGCGAAGTTCGGCGGATAGCCGGTCAGCACCCAATGCCTTCCCGTTTGATGCGCGTTGTCGTTGTGGCTGTGCGACCGCAGGATGGTGAACTTGTCTGCCACTTTCGCGCACAGCGGCAAGAGCTGACTGATCTGCGTCCCGGGCACGACGGTCGAGATCGGTTGAAACGGACCACGAATCTCCGCCGGCGCGTCCGGCTTCAAATCCCACATGTCAATGTGGCTGGGACCTCCTTCGAGCATCAGGAAGATGCACGCCTTGGCTTTGGGCTGGTTCGGTGTGGCCGCATCCGCCTGCAACTGCAGAAGTCTCGGCAAACTCAGCCCGCCGAGCAGCCCGGTGCCGCCGATGCGAATCAACTTCCGTCGCGTGATGCCGTCGCAGTGGCGTTGTTGACCGGTTGTCACGTTGAACATGGTTGTTTCCGACATGTTAATGATTGAACACGAACTCTTTCGTGTTGAGCAGCGTCCACATAATATCTTCCGCAGCCGCGCGGCGATCGCTCGACTCGACGAACGCCTGTCGCATGAGCTTTCGTTCGGCATCGCTGGGGAAGCGAGAGAGCGCAGACAGGTACAGCTCTTCAATGATCCCGTCCGCGGCGAGGTCCGAACTGGCCAGCCGCGCCGCTCGCCCTGCTCGATCCTGGATTTTGCGCATCGTGCCGGGGGAATTCATGAGGTGCAGAGCCTGGGCAATACTCGGCTCGGTCCCGCGTTCGCAGGCACAGACCGTCTGTCGTCTGGGCCGGCCGAACACCTCAAGGAAATGGGACGGCAGTTTGTTGTCCCAGACCTGAATCGCGCGGTAGCCCATTGGCCAGCCGTTGAACTCCTCGGCGACGGCCGTCGCCTGGGAAACGGCGTCGAGCAGCACCTCGGCCGGCAGCGGCTTCCACGGCGCATGCGAATAGTTCTGCTCGTCGATTCGATTCGACTCGTTCACCTCGGAGCAGAGCTGATAGACCTGCGAGTCGAGCAGCGACTGAGTGAACGCTCGCAAGTCGAACCGCAACTCGACCAAATGCTTGGCCAGGGCATCCAGCAGCAATTCATTGGACGCCGGATTTGTCGCCCGCAGATCATCAATCGGCTCCACGAGACCGCGTCCGAAATAGTGCGCCCACAACCGATTGGCGATCGTCCGCGCAAAGAAAGGATTCTCGGGGCTAGTGGCCCATTCGGCGAACACCTGGCGACGATCCTGCCCGGATGCGAACGTGGCGGGCGGGGCGCCCAATCCGGCGGCCGGGACGGCTTCGGCAGTACGCGGGTGCTTCAAGTCGCTCCCCGCGGCGGAAACGATCTTCATTCCTCCTTGCGGATGTCCCTTGCGTTCGATGCCGGTGAAGAACCCCGCCAAAGCGAAGTAATCCTTCTGATCCCAGCGTTCAAACGGATGATGGTGACACTGGGCACACTCGATGCGCACGCCAAGAAAGAGCTGGCTCACGGCCCTGGCCGACTTTTCCGGGTCCGATTGTACCTGAAAAAAGGCCGCGGGCGATTCGCTGAGGGTCGAGCCTTGCGCAGTGAGAATCGACCGCGCGAATTGATCGTAGGACACATTGCGCAAAATCTGACCACGGACCCAGCGAGTCATGGCCACCGCGCTTTGCGGCGTGATCGCGTCCTTGTCGATCTGTAAAAGGTCCGACCAGCGCTGTGCCCAATAGTCCGCATACTCCGGACGCTCCAGCAATTCCGCCACCAAATCACGGCGTCTGTCCGGCGCCGCATCAGCCAGGAAGCGCCGCGTTTCGTCCGAGGTCGGCAACGTGCCGATCGTGTCCAGGAATGCCCGCCGCAGAAATATTGAGTCGTCGGCCACCGGACTGGGCTCAACGCCCAGCCGAGCGAGCTTGTCCCACACGAGACGGTCGATGAAGTTGCGCTCTGACGGACGAACGAACTGGCCCGAACCGCTGGGCCGGGTCACGCGGCAGACGGTCGCGTGCCCCAGATATCGCACGAGTATCGCGGCCTCACCGGGAACGGCGGTTGCCGCGATCAGCCCGTCGCGGTCCACCCCCGCGATCGCGTCGTTGTTCGTTTGAAAGTCGGCCTCGCCCGTCACGCATCGACGGACCCCATTCGGGTCCACCGACGATACTTGCAATTGTTGCGTCCCGCGACTCCCCAGCGTGACTTCCGCGGGTTCGACGACGATTCCCGTAATGGGGTGATCCACTAGCTGGTCGAAGGCCGTTCCCTCTTGAATCCAACGTTGCAGAAGGCAATCCCACCGCGAGTCCGGTTCGATTCTTCTTCCGCCCCCGTGTGGCACGACGGCGGTCGCCTTGCGCAACAGCAAGCTGTATTCCGGCGACCGATGAGACACGCGGCGACCGCGTCCTTCCGTGACCAGCGCCTGGTGATCGGCAACCGGGTCGTAGCCAAACACACTGAGTTTGAATCCATTCTGTCCTTCGGCCTTGCCGTGGCATCCACCCGAGTTACAACCAGCTTTCGAGAGAATCGGCACGACATCGCGGTGAAAGGAAACGGGGAGAGGAGACGCGATCCCATGCACTTCGACCATGACACTCGCCGAATGATCGTCCCAACGCACATGCAATTCGGTGCGGCCATCCGAAAGCGGAACGATGCGGCCCGCGGGCGTCACCTCGACGACCCCGGCAACGGAAGCCTGGAATTTCGCCTGTCGCGTGACGTCCGCCTCTCTGCCGTCGCTCGACCGGGAAAATACCAAGAGTTGCTCGGTCGATTCGGGCGATTCCAATCGAATCTCTGGCGGGTGAACCCGCAGCGCTGGAACCTCCGCCGCCCAAACGGACAGCGGCATCGCGACGGCCATCCACAGCGCGGCCACGCTGGCGCTGAAGCGGCGATGAACACTCCAGTTGGTCGGGTCATCGATCAAGTTGAATTCCTCTTGGTGCCGGATCGTCGGGCAATCCGGGATTTTTCACCTTCAGTCATGAACTTGCGCCGGGCTTCTTCGTAGCCGTGCTGAATGTGTTTCTTCATCAGGTACTCCGCCGACGCGGCGTCGTAATCGACGATGGCCCGCACCAAGGCACGGTGGTTATGGGAATGTCGAGGCCGTCCGCTCTGCAACTTGAGGCTGCGCCCCGCTGTTCGTTCGATAAGCAGAAAGCGATCCAGTTCGCCGCTGGTGAGCATGGTGCGGATGCCGTCATAGGCCACATCGGAAGCGGAAGCAGACAATGAGTTCAGGACCCGGTGGCGGTTTGTTGTTGATTTCGTTGATTATAGGCAGAAACTGGCTAAACTCAATGGACTTCCAGCACAAGGAGCTCGTGGACATGCAAAGCACTCTGTGGCCGATCAACAATTCGCTCGGAAAAGTCACTCGGCCACACTGAGGCCCACCGCGCAACCTGACTACCCAAGCTCCTTGATCGGCGTGCCGGTCGTGATGGCGATGGGGCGGCCGCTGCCGTCCGGGAAATGCGTCTGCAGATCGATGCCCAGATGACGGTAAATCGTCGCCATCAGGTCCTGGGGATCGATCGGACGCCCCGATGACCTGCCCCATGCGAAAGCCGCCTCCGGAAATCAGGATCGACTGGGCCCCGGGCCAGTGATCGCGGCCCCATTGCAGTTTTCCTGTGGCAGTCCCGGGTTGCAGCGTTCCTTTCGGAGTCCGTCCGAATTCTCCCGCGGCGATCAACAGCACTTTCTTGTCAAGCCCGCGATCGTAGAGGTCGTTGATCAGAGTTGTCGCCACCTGGTCGTACACCGGCAGTCGATGCCGCATGATCGTCGGCAGGTCGATGTTGATCGCGTGGTCGTCCCATCCGGGCGCGTCCATCGCCTTGACGCCACCGGGAACGCTGATGGTGACAAAGCTGACTCCCGCCTCCACCAGACGCCGTGCGACGAGCGCGTTCTGTCCCCATTCATCCCCATATTGCGCGATCAACCGGGGATCTTCCCGCGAGAGATCAAATGCCTGCCGCACCTTGTCGGCCGTCAGGATCTCGATGGCCGTTCGGCTGAACTCGTCTACAGAGTCCATCACGCCGCGGCTGTCGACATCGCGTCGGAGTCGATCGATCTGCCGCAGCAGCGTCACGCGGTCGTCGAGCCGGGCTCCTTCAATCGTCAGCGTCGAGTCGGGCAAGCCGGTCTTGGTCACGATCGGCGGCCGCCAGGAGCTGCTCCAATAGCCATTCCCGATTCCCGGGAGATATTCGCCGTGAGCGCTCTGATAAATGACCAGGCCCATCCCCACGGCTGCGGGCAACCCGCGCACTCGAGATTTGAGCGCGCGGCCGACAATGGCTGCCATCTGCGGATGTGTTGACTCAAACGTCCCTGGTTTGAGCCCCGCATCGCCTGACATGAACCGGCCATGTGCTTCGAAGTGCCCTCCCTCGCCGTGTGTACATGAGCGGATCAACGAAAAGCGATTCGCGATCCGGGAATGCAACGGCAGTAGTTCGCAGAGACTCAATCCCTGCACGTTGGTGGAAATGGGCATACACGGCCCACGAACCTCGGTTGGCGCCACCGGCTTCAAG
>JAPLOC010001215.1:0-9631 GCA_026692825.1 Planctomycetota bacterium
TGGGGGGTTTTTTGATTTTAGCCACTTTTCCAGAGAGGAGGAATGGCGCGCAACTCCATCCTGTTCATCCCTTTCATCCTCTTCATCCTGTCAGATTCTTTCCGTCAGTCGTACGTACTCTCATACCCGCACAACCACATTCCGCAGTTCGGCTTTACGGCCCACTCGCTACGTTCGCTGGCCGTGGCACCCAACTTAGCCTCCAAGCGGGCCGTTGTTTTTTTGAATGGGGTTCGCAAACCCTTCGGTGGAAGCGATCGCCCCAGCTTCCTACGATGCATTCCTGACGTTCACGATCCCGAATCAGGATTCCTCGCATGCGTATCGCCCTGGCCCAACTCAATCCAATCGTTGGCGATCTGCGGGGGAATCAGGCTCTGCTGATGCGCGCGGTCGAACGGGGAACGGCCGCTGGCGCAACGTTGGTCGTCGCCCCGGAATTGGCGCTCAGTGGCTACCCACCCAAAGACCTGTTGTGTCGTGAGGGATTTGTCGCCGCCTGTGATCTGATTGTCGAAGAGATCGCGAGCGCTCTGCCCGCCGATATCGCCCTGCTGGTCGGGCACCCCACTGGCCGCGGACTGCCTCACGGTCGGGCCGGCAATGGTGCCAGTCTGCTCACCCGGGGCTGTGTCGCTCAGACCGTCATCAAGTGCCTGCTTCCCAATTACGATGTGTTCGACGAACGCCGGTACTTCCTCCCTGCGGAACGGGCGTACTGCTGTGATTTGGATGGGGTTCGGTTGGGAGTCCACATTTGCGAGGACGCCTGGTTCGGTGAATCGGGAACCACGTACCACCTTCCGCCGGAGAATCGCCAGGATCCGGTTTCGGAACTTGTGGCCGACGGCGCGCAGGTTCTGATCAATCTGTCGGCGAGTCCCTTCGAAATCGACAAGCCCGATCGGCGCACGAACCTCGTTTCGCGACATGTCGACCGGCATCGGCTGCCGTTCTTGTTTGTCAATCAGGTCGGGGGGAATGATGACTTGGTCTTTGACGGCAATTCGCTGGCGATGGACGCGGGGGGAAAACTGGTGGGTCGGCTGGCTCCGTTCGAGGAAGATCTGGCGCTCTTCGAACTCGATTCCGATGGCCGACTGACTGCTGTTTCAAGTGACCCCCAATCAGCGGCCGCCGCACTGGCGGCGACAAGTTCGCGACCTCGCGAGGCGGATCTGCTTGATGCGCTCATTCTCGGGCTCAAAGATTACGCCCGCAAAAGCGGTTTCCGCGATTGCGTTCTCGGGCTGTCTGGAGGAATCGATAGTGCGCTCGCGTGCTACATCGCGGCACAGGCATTTGGCGCGCAGCACGTCCATGGCTTGGCGCTTCCCAGCCGGTATAGCAGTGACCACAGCGTCGATGACGCCCGGCGACTCGCGCTATCGCTGGGGGTCGACTTCGAAATCGTGCCGATCGACACGGTCCACCGCGCGTATGAGGCAATGGCGGTGATAGGTGGCGACCTGGCGTCACAACCGGCTGGCCTGGCCGACCAAAATCTACAAGCCCGCATTCGCGGAGCGGCCGTCATGGTGCGCAGCAACCGTCATGGCTGGCTGGCGCTGGCGACCGGCAACAAAAGTGAACTGGCGGTGGGCTACTGCACGCTGTATGGGGACATGGCTGGGGGCTTCGCAGTCCTCGCCGACGTCTTCAAACGAGATGTCTACGCCGTCTCACGATACATCAACGAGGTTCGGGAACGGCGTGAAGCGATCCCCGAACGGTCGATCGTGAAGGCCCCGAGCGCGGAACTGGCTCCGAATCAATTCGACCAGGACACGCTCCCTCCGTATCCCGTCCTGGACGGGATACTGGAGGGATTGATCGAGAAGGAACAGTCGGTTGCCCGACTCAGTTTACAATTCCCCGCCGAGACCGTGCGCTGGGTTCAGACGCGGCTCGATCGCAACGAATTCAAACGCCGGCAAATGGCCCCGGGAATCAAACTGTCGGCACGCGCTTTTGGCAGCGGACGACGCATGCCGATGGCGGCGCGGTTTGACTGGGAGTAACCACCGAAAGAAATCTGCCATTGGAGTCCCAGAATTCGCGTGAGCTCGGCTGGGTGGTGAAGTCGAATCGGCGCCTTCCGCCCCGGAATCTTTTTTGAACAAAATTCAACCATTTTAGGTCGTGCCGATTGAAGAGGCTGGGCAATTTCTGCCGATAATTCTGATGAAGGTGCCTGGAGAGAGGTTCTTGGGAGAACCGCCCGACGGCACAAATTCAGGATTCTTCGCCATGCGCAGCCAGATTTCAGCCGTTCTGATTGTTCTCGCGTTCAGCGCGTGTGTCCCCACGATCACTACGCGTGCGATGGCCCAAAGTGCCGGTCGCTGCTGCGATTCCTGCCAGCGGCCCGTGGCGAAATGTGGTTGCAGCCGACCGGTGCTGCAGCCAGTGGTCGAGACGCAGTACACGCAGCGGCGGGTTGTTCGCGAACGGGATCAGGTCGCCACCGAGTACCGCACGCAACCGGTCCAGGAGACTGTCCCCACAACGGTGATGGAAAACGTCACCGTGGATGAGGGGGGTTACCAGACGGTTTGGGTGCCCCGGTTGACGACGAAGCCAGTCGCAAAAACGGTGTACCAGACTCGCATCGGATACCGGACGGTGCCTGTTCAGGTGACGCGTCGGGTTCAGGAATATGGCTGCGAAACTGTGCCGACTCAAACCGTCCGGTATGTCCCGGTGAATGGTAACGTCGTCGCGAGTTCGCCGATCCGTTATGGGGCACCCGTCGTCTCCGCGCAACCGTACGCGCCTGTGGTGGCAGCCAACCCGGGGACCACCGGGTACGGACTGGCTCCCGATCCCCGATTTTCAGCATCGACCTCGGCGTATTACGGCTACGGCCCCGCAGTGAATCCACCGGGTGTCCGCTACGACGAATACCAGCCGATCGGGGGAGACGGTTTCGGGTCAACCGGAGTCGCTGGCGGCCCCTCACTGTCGGTCCCGGCACCATCCGCCGCGGCGGTCTGGCGGAATCGCGGGACGACGGTTCGATAGCCTGGAAAATCGTCTACCGCGCGCCCAATCGAAGACTCACTTCAAAGGCTCAAGCGCTCAATGAAATTCCAATAGTCCAGTGAATCACGCGCAGCGCATTGCCGGTGTCCAGTTATGGTTCCAGATTAACTGGTGAATCGTTCGGGCGACTGTTTCGGTCTCGACGCGAAACACGTACACGACAGGCACGGCGGGAGCGTTTGGTTCCCGTTGCAAAACACACTTTCCCTCGAAACTTCCCCTCCCGACAGGTTCCCGAGGCAGCGCACTCCCGCGCGGCTGTCCGTACTGCGTACGACAGTTCGTTGACCGGCAGGTCGTCGAACTGGTGTGGGCTGTAGAACCTTTTGGACTCGCGGTAGCCGAGTGCGTCGAGGAGTTGCATCGACGAGTCAGGGTCGTAGGGTGATGAAAACGTCGGGACAACCGAAGGCGAAGTGGTCACTTGTGTACCAGATTGCTGAACGCGAGTGAAGGCTGCTCGGCTGTCAAATTTCCGATTGGTCGCTCCGCTCGCCACCGATCCGGCAGGGGGTCTGTTGGTTGAGGCGATCCCGTCGCGTGTTTGCCACAGTCGGTTATGGTTCCGCTTCGCGGGAACCACAACCGGGGCGATGCCGCGGAGCGTCGTCGCTACAAAACCGACAGCCCGCAGGTCACCGCGCTCGGCATCATCCACCACGGCGACAATCAAATGGCTCTCGCTGGCAGGCTTCTTGAGATTCCCTCCGCACACACTCCCCCGCTCTGGCTCACATGTTACAATGCCGATGAGTCCCTCCCGTACAGAGTGTGCCCCCATGAACCTTCTGTCGTCGAATCGCTCTTTTTCTCGCCAACGATTCTGTTGGGCGATGTTGCCGATTCTGACATTCTGCGGTGGCACATTCGGTGTGGCCGCCGAGGAGCCAGCGGCGAAAGATCGCAAACTCTCGTTCGAAACCGACATCGCTCCACTGCTCAAGGCGCGGTGCGTCAAGTGCCATTCGGGAGACGAACCGAAAGGGGGGTTGCGGGTCGCTTCCCGGCGGGATCTGCTCCGGGGTGGTGATTCCGGACCAGCGCTGCGGCTCGCTGCCGCCGAATCGAGTTTGCTGTGGGAAAAACTTGCCTCGAATGAAATGCCCGCGGGTGGCCCCGCGCTCACCGCCGACGAGAAAGGTCTGCTGCGAACCTGGATCAACGACGGAGCCCCTGCGGCCCAAGTGGACGACCCAGCCGACGCCCTCGCGCCCGTCACTGTTCCGAACAGTACCGCTTCGGATCACTGGGCGTTTCGCGCGCCGGTTCGACCGAAGGTTCCAAGTGTGAAATCCTCGGACCGTGTTCGAACCCCGATCGACAGTTTCGTTCTCGCGGAACTTGAACCGCGCGGGTTGACGCTCTCGCCGGACGCCAGTCGGGAAACGCTGATCCGCCGAGTCGCCTTTGATCTCACAGGACTTCCCCCAACGCCAGAACAGGTGGAGGCGTTTGTCTCGGACCAGGATCCCGGCGCGTGGGAACGCTGGATCGACCAGTTTCTCGCCAGCCCGGCGTATGGCGAACGCTGGGGCCGGCATTGGCTCGATCTGGCCGGTTACGCCGACTCAGCCGGAGTGCTCGCTGAAGACCGCCCGATTCCCAACGCGTTTCGCTACCGCGACTACGTGGTGCGGGCCTTCAATTCCAACAAACCGTACGACCGGTTTTTGCAGGAGCAACTCGCGGGCGATGAATTGACCGGATATTGGAACGCGTACGCGACGGCGGAAAAACTGCCCGAGGACGTGATCGAAGGGGTGATCGCGACGGGCTATTTGCGCTGCGCCCCCGATTCCAGCCGACCCGACTTCAGCACGATCAAGAACGCCGACGCCCAGTATTTCTACCCGACCATCAACGACACGATGCAAATCGTCGCGTCGTCGACGATGGGACTCACCGTGCAATGTGCCCGGTGTCATTCCCACAAGTACGACCCGATTCCGCAGACGGAGTTCTACCGGTTGCAGGCGGTCTTCATGTCGGCGTTGCGTCCCACGCAATGGGTGCCACAGATGGACCGCAAAATTCTGGTGGCGACCGCCTCGCAGAAAAAAGCGGGCGACGAACACAATGCGAAGCTCGACGCCGAGATCGCCCGGCGGAAACAGATTCTCGCCGATCTGTTGAAGGACGCGAAAGAAAAACTGTTTGCCGACCGCTTGCAGACCCTTCCCGAGAGCATTCGAGAAGATGTCAAACAGGCGATCGCGGTTGAGGGGGCGCAAAGGACGGAGATCCAAAAGTACCTCGCGGAGAAATTCACCGCGCTGCTTCGTCCCGATGACGCGACACTGGCGAAAACCTTGCCGACGACTTATCCCGACTACCGCAAGTCGGTCGATGAACAGAACGCCGAGATCGCCGCCCAAGAACGGCAACGCCGGCATTATGATGAGTTGCGGGCGCTCTACGATCTGCCCGGATCGGTTCCCACTCCCGTCCTGCGTCGGGGAGACGCGCTCACCCCCGGTCCGGCGGTTGAGCCGGGGGTGTTGTCGGCGCTGGCGACTGCGCAGCCTTTTGAATGGAAAGCCCCCCCCGCCGACGCGCCCACCAGTGGCCGGCGACTCGCGTTCGCGAAATGGCTCACCCAACCCGACCACCCCCTGACAGCGCGAGTTATCGTCAACGGGGTCTGGCTGCTGCATTTTGGCGAAGGACTGGTCAACACCCCCGAGGACTTTGGCACGATTGGTTCGGCCCCGAGTCACCCGCAACTGCTCGACTGGCTGGCGCGGGAATTCGTCGAAAGCGGCTGGGACGTGAAGCGATTGCACCGGCTGATCCTGAATTCCAGTGTGTATCGGCAGCGGTCGGAGGGGGCCGCTCCAGAGTTGGCACTCGCTCGCGAGACCGATCCCGACAATCGTCTCTTGTGGCGGCAACGACTTCGCAGGCTCGAAGCTGAGTCGGTGCGCGACTCGATCCTGAACGCGGCGGGCTTGCTGGAACATCGGATGTACGGGCCACCCGTTCCCGTCGCCCGGCACGGGGATGGGGATGTCACCGTGGCCGACCAGGCGAACGATCGCCGGCGCTCGATTTACCTGCAGGTACTCCGTTCGCATCCGCTGACATTGCTGCAATCGTTCGATCAGCCGATCATGGAAACGAATTGCACGAAGCGGAGCCGATCGACGGTGTCGACCCAGGCGCTGACGCTGCTCAACAGCGAGACTCTGGTCCGGGCCGCTGGCGAGTTCGCCCGCCGAATTCTCCGCGACGCTCCCGAAAAGCCGCTCGATCGCGCCGTCTGGCTGACCTACTCGCGCCCCGTGACTCCCGTGGAGTTGCAGGAACTGGCGGCTTTCTTGCAGGCGCAACAGGGGCACTACGTCGCCACGGGGAATACCGAAGCGGTCGCCCGCGAACAGGCACTTGCCGACGTCTGTCACATGCTGCTCTCATCCAACGAATTCGTCTACGTCGATTGAGGAACTCGGAAATGCGATTTGTCGCTCCCTGGATTGAACCGGGTCTGTCTCGTCGTGACGCCATCGCACGCCTCGGTGGGGGAATGGGGGCGGTCGCGCTCGCCACTCTCATGTCACGACCAAGTGGTGTCGCGAACGCGGCCGGAGGAGGGACGTACAATGTCCTGCCCCGACCGGCGCATCACGCTCCCAGGGCAACGGCCGTCATTCAGCTCTTCATGCATGGTGGT
The DNA here is from genome assembly GCA_026692825.1 of Planctomycetota bacterium. GTDB lineage: Bacteria > Planctomycetota > Planctomycetia > Planctomycetales > Planctomycetaceae > UBA10511. The sequence continues at coordinate 6,716 of JAPLOC010001215.1, forward strand.
CCCAGCCATGTCGACCTGCTCGACCCGAAGCCGGAACTGACCAAACTCGACGGCAAAGCTCCGCCGTCGGAGGTTGTCGACGACGAAAAGCGAACGTCGTACCTGATGGGATCCCCCTTCCCATTTTCGAAACACGGTCAATGCGGACTGGAGTTTTCCAGTGTGTTGCCCGGGATCGCCAGTCACGCCGACGACATTGCCGTCGTGCGGTCGATGTTCTCGGAACATCGCAATCACGAACAGGCGATCTGGATGGCGAACACCGGCCTGACGGTTGCGGGTCGGCCGAATATCGGCGCGTGGGCCGCCTTCGGCCTGGGGACCGAAAACCAGAATCTGCCGGCGTATGTTGCGCTCCCCGACCCGACCGGACTTCCGACCGATGGAGCCCGCAATTGGTCGAGCGGCTGGCTTCCCCCGGTTTATCAGGGAACATCGATCCGCTCGGAAGGGATGCCCGTGCTGCATTTGCAGCCGAAACAGCCCCGTGCCGCATCGATTGAGCAGACAAGGTTCGATCTCCTCCGCAAATTGAACGACCGGCACAAGCAATCACATCCCGGTGAACTGGAACTCGACGCCCGAATCTCAACGTTCGAACTGGCGGCCCGCATGCAGTTGGCCGCGACCGACGCGCTCGATCTGTCTCAGGAGACCGCGGCGACACAGAAACTGTACGGACTTGATAACGACGTCACGCGGAGTTACGGCCGGCGTTGTCTGATGGCCCGGCGGTTGATTGAACGCGGAGTGCGGTTCGTGCAGTTGTTCATGAAGGGGCAGCCGTGGGACACACACACCTCGAACACCGAGGGAACCCGAAGCTGCTGCGCCCAGACCGATCTTCCGATCGCTGGCCTGATGACCGATCTGAAACAGCGCGGCTTACTCGATTCGACGCTGATTCACTGGGGGGGCGAATTCGGTCGCACCCCGGGAGCCGAGCAGCGCGACGGCAACAACAAGCGGGGGAACGAAGGGCGCGACCACCATCCGTACGGATTCAGCGTATGGCTTGCCGGCGGAGGGATCCGCGGGGGCCAGGCACGGTGCCACGGATGATTTTGGCTACCGGTCGGTCATCAACCGCACTTCGACCGCCGACCTGCATGCGACGATTCTGCACCTGTTGGGCCTGGAACACGAAACGCTCACGTTCCCCCACAACAGCCGGCAGGAACGTCTGACCGATGTGTACAAGGCGCGAGTGATCGACGAGCTGGTGGCGTGATGGAACGGATGAAGAAGCCGATTAGGGGATGCCAACCAGATCACTGCCAGCATTCTTGGCTATTTCATCCACTTCGAACAGACTTCCAATAACGTCGTCCGTTCAATCGGCTTGCTCAGGTAGTCGTCGCAGCCGGCCTCCAGGCAGAGTTCCCGATCTTCGGCCATCGAGTGTGCCGTCAACGCGATGATCGGGAGCTTGCTTCCCTTGGACCGTAAGAGTCGGGTCAGGGCATAACCATCGAGCAACGGCATCTGCATATCCGTCAGCAGCATGTCGAACGGCGTACCCGAATGCTCGGCGGCGTCGAGTTTTTCGACAGCGATCTGGCCATTGTCTGCCAAGTCCACCGTCGCCCCCGCTTTCATCAGGTGAAACGCGATCACGTCCTGAATGTCCTGGGAATCCTCGGCCAACAGAATGCGCCCATGGAGCGCCAACTGGTCCCCGTTCGTCGCGACCGCCTGCTTGCGGGGAGTCGCGACATCCAAACGGGAAATCTGCGTGGCATTCGGGGCGGGAATCAGCGGGAGTTCCACCCGGAAGCACGAGCCTTTGCCTGGTTCGGACCACGCCAAAGTCAATTCGCCCCCCATCATGCGGGTCAACCGCTGACTGATCGCCAGTCCCAGACCGGTCCCGCCATGCTTACGGGTAACCGTCGGATCCCCCTGACTGAACTCCACGAACAACCGTGCCGACTGCTCGGGTGTCATCCCCCGGCCGGTGTCTTCAATCTCCACCACGAGAATGCGTTCGGACGCTTTGGTCTCGACACCCGCCACCATCATAACCCGCCCGGAGTCGGTGAATTTGACCGCGTTACCGAGCAGATTTAACAACACTTGGCGAAGCCGGGTCGCGTCGCTCATCACACGGTCGGGGGGCGGGTTGGCAAGTCGGCTGTTGAGTGCCACGCCCTTCGCGTCGGAGCGAGACCGTACGAGTCCTTCCACCTCGCGCAAGATCCTCACCAATGGCGTTTCGATCCGTTCGATGACCATCTTATTCGCCTCGATCTTCGACAGATCGAGAATGTCGTTGATGATCGTCAGCAAGTGTTCCCCCGCCGTCCGAATCGATTCGACCGCCTGGGTGCGACGTTCGGGAGACTCGCTGATTTCGGGGTGTTGCGCGAGCATGTCGGCGTATCCCAGGATGGATGTCAGGGGAGTGCGAATCTCGTGGCTCATATTCGCCAGAAACTCGCTTTTCGCCCGGCTCGCGGCGTCCGCCGACTCTTTCGCCACCGCGAGATCCGCCGCCATTTTCTGGAACCGCTCGACGGTTTCGCTCAACGAGAAATTGGCACGAACGCCCACCGCCTGAATCGCGGTCATCATCAGGCTGATGACCGACAGCGTGCAGACATACAGCCAGAGCGAAATCAACTCGTGCCGACCCGTGTGGAAGGGGCCGAACCCACCGGCCGTCGCCCAGGCGGCCATCAGCGACGCCGCCACGATCGTCAGCGACCCTCCCAGGATGCCGAACCGCATCGTCGCCCAGGTGATGAGGACGTACAGAATGAACGGACCTGCCGACCGTTCGGAGTAATAGAACGCGAACCCGCTGCAAATGGCGAACACCGCGATAAAGATCAGAACCTCCAGCCGACGTCGCACCAAGGTTCGAAGATTGACGCGGAACATCGCCAGCAGCAACGGAGCGGCTAGCAGCACCCC
>JAPLOC010001215.1:9735-13595 GCA_026692825.1 Planctomycetota bacterium
GAGGCGACTACAAACCAGACCACATCGCGGCGATAAACGAAATTCGGATCAAACCTCAGAAGTCGCAACAGCCGGGTGACAACCCACGGACCGAGCGTGCTGCCCAGCGAGATTCCCGCCGCCACACTCGGGGAGGCAACCCCCAGTTCGACCAGAAACACCGCCAGAAAGATGATAGGGGCATAGCGGATTCCCCAACGGAACATCACGCCGACGGCGATTCCCGGAGGGAGCCAGATGAGACTGATCTGCGGCTCGGTGAACGCGATCGCCAGTCCCAACCGCCCGGCGGCGTAGACCCCCAACAGCGCCAGAAGACTTCGCCCCAAGACCGTCAGGGTCGTCTCGAGCAGCCGACTGGGTGTGACTGGGGACTGGATCACGTGGAGTTGTTTTGAAATTGCCTGGCCGGGGGAAGCGGAGGTGACCCGGTCACCGCTCCCAAGTGCTGAGAGATTCGTCACTCCAGCGAGGGATTCGGATACGCGTGTCCAGAAAAGATGATATCAACGGTTGAATCCCGACGCATCTCCGGAAAGTCTCGCAGGCTTTTTGTCCGAGTTTCCGGAGGATCGTGGTCCGGACTCTGTGGAATTTGGTACAAACAGAGTGAATCTCGTCCCCAATCGGCCTGAGAACCGCCATGATGTCGCGTCCTGCCGTCGCCACTCCGCCTGGAACGCTGTCCCGCCGGGCTGCGCTGGGATATGCCACCGCCGGCCTCGGTTTGACACTGACAGGCCTGCTCAACGCCCGCAGCCAGGCCCGTCCGATCGATACCGACGGGCTCCCGCCGATTCGCTCGTGTGTAATCGTCTTTTACTACGGCGGTCCCAGTCACCTCGATACGTATGACTTGAAGCCGAATGCGCCGGCCGCAGTGCGGGGCGAGTTTCAGCCGATCGCCACCACCGTGCCCGGCCTGTTCGTGAGCGAACACCTCCCCCGGATGGCGCGGTGCATGCACAAGGCGGCGGTCATCCGCAGCATGCACCATGGGAATCGGCTGCATGATTCCGCGTCGACCGAGTCGCTCACAGGCCGGCAGTCCCCCGTCGGCGACCGCGAGGAGTTCGCGCCCATCAAGCAGTTCTTCCCCTGTCATGGATCCACGCTGACACACCTGCGTCCGGAGCTGCCATTCGAAATTCCCCATGCGGCATTGCCGTTTGTGTTTCACAACGTGGTGGATACACCCTGCCTCCGGAAGGGCGGAATTCGAACTCGGTGATCGATCGTCGCCGGCTGCTCGAAACGTTGCAGCAGGGAGGATTCGCCACCAGCCTCGGTTCGTCGGGGGGCAGTTGGCAGCATTACAGCGACCGGGCGTATCAACTGCTCAGTTCGCAAACGATTCGCAGTGCGCTCGATCTTTCGAGGGAGCCTGTGGCGATCCGCGACCGGTACGGCTATGGCCCACTCCCCGCCAGCACGGCCGCCAAAGACGACGGAGTCGGTTACGGTCGGCAGATGCGCGGACAGAATCTTCTGGTCGCCAGGCGACTGGTCGAGGCGGGGGTGCCGTTCGTCAACGTCTACGACTTTCGGCAACAGGGTCAGAACTGGGACGCGCACGCCAAGAATTTTCATCAGCACAAGTCGCATCTCCTGCCACTGGCCGACCAAAGCCTGAGTGCCCTGATCGACGATCTGGACGACCGGGGTCTTTTGGAATCGACGCTGGTGGTGGGGATGGGAGAATTCGGCCGGACGCCGACAATCAATAAAGATGCGGGGCGCGATCATTGGCCCGACTGTTACAGCGTGGTCTTGGCGGGGGGCGGAGTGCGGGGGGGAATGATCTACGGTTCGAGCGACCGGACCGGAGCCTACCCGGCGAGCGACCCGGTGACCCCCGCCGACCTGGCGGCGACCATTTTCTGGCGATTCGGCATCGACCCGACGTCGGAAATTCACGATCTCACCGGACGGCCCTGGCGGATCGCGGAGGGACAGCCCATCCGCGGGCTGTTTGTATAAGACACGCCGGGCGTAGGATCGACATGAGCCGAGTTCCCATTGTTCAATTTGTACAAGTTCGGAAACAGGATCTTCAAATGTCACCTCGAAGTAGCCGCTTGGTGCGTTGTCTGGCATCGATGCTTCTATTCTCCCCAGTTTGCGGTTGTTTCCAAACATCGAATTCGAAGAATGCGTCGGTTGCGCATGACGCCGACCCCAACAACACCGAGAAAACGGTTAGCAACCCGCAGGATGAAAACGTTTTCACCTCCTACAATATGGAGCGGCTGTTGCACCATGATCCATCAGTCTCACTTCCTGAACTGAAAGAAGCCATCCGTCTTCATCGGCATACGGAAATCGAATTTGCCTGGCTCACATCCGGTTGTCCGGAATTGCGTGCTGCCGCCATGGATTACCTCCTGAAGTTCGAAGAGCCACTGCTGGAACACTATCGCAACCTCCTTAACGAAATTGCGGACTCCCGTCAGACAAGAAGCGAGGAAATCGACGCTGCCGTGCAACGGCGACATGGTAGAACAGACACTCCCATAAAAGCGAACAAGGACTAAGAGCTTCCCATGCCGCTACGAGATCACTTTCGCCCCCGTTTGGAGTTGCGTCATTCCTGGGACGCGTTGCACGCGATGTGGCCGGCCGTCATCGTTCAGCAGCTCTTTCCCCTTCTGCCGCCGGGGTATGTCGCGGCTCCGGGAGTCCATGTGGGGGCGACGTTTGAAGTCGACGTTTCGGCGCACCAATTGGACGAGGCAGGACGGCTGGAAACTCCGGCGGTGGAAAACGGCGGTTTGGCGGTCGCCACCCAGGCACCGCCCCGACCATCGCTGTCGATTGAAACGGAACTCCCCGATCAGGATGAGTACGAAGTCAAAATCTATGACGAGAATTTCGGACGACGGCTGGTGGCTGCGATTGAGATTATCAGCCCGGCCAATAAAGACCGCCCGGTGACTCGCCGTGCGTTTGTAGGAAAAGTTGCCGCCCTGCTATCGAGCGGTGTCTGTGTGTCGCTGGTCGATATCGTGACAACCCGCGAATCGAATCTCTACGCTGAACTGATGGAGGGTTACAACGCGATCGATCCCGCGATGATCCCGGAATGCCCCGCGTTGTACGCCGTCACAATTCGCGCCCGAAAAAGTCCCCGTCGGAAATCGCTCCTCGAAAGTTGGTTTCATCGCGTCACCGTCGGTCAACCGCTTCCGACGCTTCCCATCTGGCTCAACGACGAATTGAATATCGCTTTGGACTTGGAAACCAGCTATGAAGAAGCGTGCCGATTTTTGAAGATCGACTGATGCGAGGGCTCAAGCGAATCGATTAGAAATCGCCGACAACATCCCGACTGGCGCGGGTCGACAATGCCTGGTACACGCTGAGGTTGATATTGGTACTGATGAACCGAATGCCGCCGTCCCCCAGTAGAAAGTGCGCTCCGCCGGTGTGGTGACTGCTGAAGTCGTCAAAGTGATTGTTCGGGTGGTTCGGGGTGTGGTCAGATGCCCCCAGTAACCGAACGGCTGCTTCCTCGCCGTCCGGGACGTAACCCGCCCAGGTGGAGTGCCACTTGAGTTCCGAATTCGTCATGCGTTCGCCAATGAGGAATGTCTGACTCAAACCGTCGCGGACGTCGGCCAGTCGCAGGGAACTGTTGTGGAAGAACACTCCATTCCCGACGCAGGGGATTCCGATCGGCAACCCCTCACACGAATCGATCTCGGTCGTGCCAAACACCCCGATGTAGTTCGCGGTCGCCAGATCAGAGAGGGCCACCCCGGTATCGTCCTGAATTGTCCAGAACTCCGGTCCGGAATCGGACGGACAGCGGTAGACCGCGAGTTTCATTTTGCGGGTTTCCAAGTGGACCGGATCGATCA
>JAPLOC010001216.1 GCA_026692825.1 Planctomycetota bacterium
CCGGTCAAGGGAGTCGCCACTTGATTTGCGTTGGAGAGCTGAAACAACAGGTGCCGCACGCGGGGTTCACTGGTGATCGACAACCGCACTCGCAACAAGGGCGAACCATTTTCCCTCGGACGCAGCCGCGCCTGTTCGACAACCACACGGTGGATTCCCTGATAGCTCAGGGTGAGTTCTGGTGTTCGGTCGGCTGTCGACTTTCCTCGTTCCAGCAGGTAAATGGCCGACTGCTCGGCATCGATCCGCCAGTCGAGCTGAAGTTCGGCGACGAATCGATCGAAGGCGGGCCAGAAGTCGTCCGGCTGGTGGTCGAACTTCCATTCCCGATTCCGCGACTCTTCTGTGAGTTCATCCAGTATGAAACGGTTGCCGGTTTGTCGCGTGATTTCGACGGCCCAGTCGGCCAACGATTTTGTCCCCTGGAGAGTGAGCCGCGAAGCGCGGGTCGTATCGCGGGCGAGTTGTTCTTCATGTGCGATTCGAATCCGGCCAATCACGTCGCGGACCGAAGCGGAATCGAGTTCTTCGTCAGCCGGCAGCCAAGGCAATACCCGGGGACCGAGTTCGCGCAAACGACGCTCGGCGTCGGCCCGCTCGGCCCGACGCGGCGAACGGAGTTGAGCGAGTACTTTCGCGATGCTGGATCGCAGTTCGGGTTCGGACAGTTCAGCGGCGACGCCGTCATTGGGCGCAGATTTCGTCGTTGCCTTACCGGTCGGTCGATCCGCTACCCCGTCACTTGAGAGCGCGGCCGTGGCGGCGATCAAAACGCAGCATGCCACTGCGCCTATCCAACGGCCGCGTGAAGAAGAACTCACGACGGAGATCGACGGAAAGTGTGCGTTCAATTCTCCTCCACTTCCGTCCACGTGTGGTGAGCGCTCCCCAGCAGGACGCACGACTCTTCTCCCGCCAGCAGCCGCGCCGCTTCGCGGTCGTTTTCGAGCGGAGCCATCGACAGGTCGTCAATCACATCACCGGGAAGCCGGCTCAGGAAAAAGACCCGCGCCCAGTCCGCCGCGCTGGCGACCTGGGTCGCCGCAATCATGTCTTCCGCCCCCATCTTGCGCATCGCCGACAATGCCCCCCGGGCCGAGGTCTGCGACTTGAGCAACTCCAGGCTCGGGCCCGGTTCCACATCCAGTTCCGAGAGAACCACAACCCGGCCGCCGCGGGTGACAATCCGCTGGGCCGCCGACAGCGCCGCCCCCACCTGATCCCAGGTCGTCCTCGAATCCTCCTGATCGACGGCGACAACCACCAGATCAACCCGCTCGGGAACCGGGACGCGCCAATACTCGTTCAACAACTGTTTCCCGCGCCGAAAGACCGAGTCGCTCGCGCCGGCGAAGACATCGGCCGCCCCCCCTCCGGTTCCAGGTACGACCTGGACTGAAAACAGCGTCCCCAGCAGCCACGCGACTTCGTCAATCACCTGTCGCAACGGCCGGGCGTCGTCGGGTCCGAGTTCCGTGTGCCCTTCTCCGCGGGCTTTCGCGACGGTCTCGGCGTTGGAGAGAGCGGGGTAAAACGCGCTGTGCGTCCCTCGGCAACCCAGAATCGGGTCAAACGCGACCGCTCCCAACGAAATGGTCACGTCGGCATCCACCAGTTCCCGCGCCAGATAGATCCGCTCTCCCTGGGCGGTCGCCGCCAGGTACGCCTGACGTTTGGGATCCACGGGATCGTGAACCGTCCAGGCGATCTGTTCTCGAATCGCCTCGGGCAGCAACCGCCGCGGATCGCGAAATTGCTGTCCATTCAACGGAGGAGGTTGCAGAATCTGGATCGATTCGGCGGGAACACCGCGTTGTTCGAGAATCTCCCATACGCCGGCGATCAGCTCGGCGGCGCAGGGAGTCGAGCGGTCGAGCGCCAAAACAACACGGTCATCTGGGATGCACGTTTGCTCCAGTGGAGGAAAGTCCAGTGGATTCGTCAGTTGTCGGCGCAGGCGTTCACGAATGTCGACCCGCGACATGGGGCCGCGATGCAGGACGAACTTGCGCTGAGGGTCCATCTCACAACTGAGGCGACCCGTTTTTCCGTAACTCAACTCGACTCGCATGCAGACTCCGATTCCGAACGGGTGGGCGGCACCATTTTCGCCGCCGGGAAGTATGTTACGATGCTCCCTCCCGACATGAACAGCCCCAACCCCACCACCGAGTCCACCTCCGACGCTGACCACGCGGTCGACCGTGTCGCCGATATCGACGACGGGCTGATGATCCGTGTGCAGGAAGGGGACTCGCAGGCATTTCCGGACTTGGTGGAACGGCATCAACAGTCGTTGATCAATTTCTTCTACGCCAACACCCGCGACCGACAGTTGGCCGAGGATCTGACACAGGAAACGCTGCTCAAAGTCTTCGACCAGTCGTGGGATTATATCCCCTCGGGTCGATTTCGCGGCTGGATGTTCCGTGTTGCCCGGAATCTGCTGATTGACACCGTCCGCAGGCGGAACCACGACGCTCTGGTCAAGGCGGTGCAGGGACGGACCGATGAGACCTCCGTCCTGGCGGGACTGGCGGAAGATGTGATCACCGCCGAGGATCAGGCCGATGTGAACGAGCTGGCCTCCGTTGTCGGCAAGTTGTTACAGACGCTTCCCGAAGAGCAGCGGTTGACGTTCACATTGCACCACCAATCGGAATTGAGTCTGCCGGAAGTGGCGCGGATCCTGCAAACCAGCGTGGCGACGACGAAAAGCCGTTTGCGGCTGGCCCGGGAAAAACTCCGTGAGAAATTACGGGGGCGGGGGTTTGAAGAATGAACCGACCGGGATCCCCATCCGTTACCGATTGAATCCCCTCCCGACTGTTGAGGAAAGAAGGAACTGCCATGACGTACTACGGCCGACTGAGTGACATTGTCAGTTATCGGATCGACGACCTGCTGGAACAGTCGCCAGATCGCACGACGGCGATCGCGCGGATCATCGCGGAGATTGAGGAAGGACTCGCCGGTGCCAAGCGGAGCGTGGGGGGGGCGGAAAAGTCGCTGGAAAAATTGAGAGCCGAACTCGCGGAACGCCAGGCGCAAGCGGAAGATTGGGGACAGATCGCCCGCAAGGAGCTGACGGCGGGAAATGAAGAAGCCGCCCGGCAGGCGCTGTTTCGGAAGCGAGAGACGGCCGACCTGGCGGCGGGAATCGAACAGCAGGTGGCGGCGGCGGTTTCGACCCATAGCCATCTGACGACGATCTTGCGGGCGGTCGAGGCACGTCTGGCCGAGGCCCGCCGACTCCAGCAGGATCTCCTGGCCTCGGCCGGAGAGGTGCCGGCCAAACCGAAGAAACGTGATTCGTCCTACGGTCGTCCTCGAGAGGGAGGGGGAGTCGACCCGGCTCGGCAGAAAGATGTCGAGGATGATCTCGACGCGCTGCGGCGCGAGCTGGGGCAGGGGTGACCCATTTCGACAGAGCCGCGCAACACGCATGCAACCAAAGTCGCGTTCTGCGACGTGTGATTTCGAGGAACCGGGTCACGCGAGGGCGAGGCTCCTGCCGAGCCGCCGCTGCGGTTGCGAACGTAAAACAGCGTTTAATGGGCGGCAATTGACCGAAGTTCGGTGGAAGTCAGTTGGAAACGGAGAGGATTGAATGACGCAACCAAAACCACGATCGGTATTTCGCCCGTGCCCGGGTGAAGAAGTTCTGCCCGTGCCGCTGACGGTGGAAATGCTGGAAGCGCGGTTGATTCAGGCCGAGAGTCTCGCGATGCACTTGCAGCGAGACTTTGAAACGCTGAATTCGGTCGTGCTGGAACAGCAGAAAGTGATCGAGCGCTTGCAGTTGGCGCTCAGTCGCGTCGACGACCGGCTTGCGCGCCTGGGAGCCGAGGATGAAACCCGCGACCTCCATGCGGAACGCCCGCCTCATTATTGATCGCGAATCGTACTTCAAGCGTGTGGGTGATCCAGAAACTCCTCCAGCGCATCGCAAGCGGCTTCAACGCCGCGCTCGGTTGAGACCTGTCGCCCCACCTCCGCCGCGGGCCGCGTTGTCGAACTGGTCATGCGAGAATGGCATCACCAGAGTGGGGCGCCCGGAACGCATCCCCTGACCGGTCCTCCCCCACTCCCCCCTGATGCACAATCGCGGCGGCCCGGGGAAACAGTTCCGTGAACGGAGCGTAGTCACACGCGATCACCCCCGGGGGCAATCGCTCGGGAGTGTTCCCGGTTTCTTTGCCAACCAGCAGGATCGCGCGACGCCCCAGTCGCTCGGCTGCCCGGGCGCTCACATCGTAAAAGTTCCCCGCGGTCTGAACCGCCGCCGACCCGAGTGTGAACACGATCGGCGGCTCCCCCGCATCGAGAAACTCCTTCAATTCCGGGGCCAGTCCGCTGCATCCATCATCCTGGTCGTAGTACGGAAAACCTGTCATTTTTGTGTTCACCGGCCAGTCGGGTTGCGGCTCAGCCAGCAGTCTCGAAAAGATCGCCAACACCAGTTGCGGTGAATGAATTCCGTCAGTGATTGGATTTCCGTTGTACGCGGGAAGCCCCAATTCGGCCCGAAGCGTCCGCCAATCGTGACTCCAGGATTTTGTTGTCCGTTTCGCCAACCACAGAAATGGCCCAAAGAATCCCCGCCCCAGAAACCGCAGCCGATCGAGTCCCGGTACCAGCGGCAACACGGACGGGTCGTGCGACGAAAAAAAACAGAGTGGTGCCGGATTGATCGAAGCCCACGGAATTCCAGTCTTGTCGGCGACCAATTGAGCCGCATACGGAATCACATGCGACACCAACAGGTCCGCACCCTGCGTCACGCGGAAGAGATCCTCATAGGTCTGCCGCAATGTCGGCATCATCAACTCTTTGACAATCGTCTCGGGACCGTTCCGTTCATCCATCACCCGGGCCATCACTTCCGGATCCTTGCGGTCCGGCAGATCGGGTCGGATCGGCTCAAACCGGATCCCGGTCGCTTCCACCTTTTCGCGATAGACCTCGGCAGTCGCCAGAGTCACATCGTGACCGCGGTCGCGCATGCCCAGGGCGATCCCCAGATGGGGATGCAGATCCCCCAGCGATCCAAACGTGTTGAAGACGACACGACGGGACAAAGGAATCTCCCCGGGAGAATGGTGGTAACAATCGCGAAAACGGGGCCTAAGACTGCCGATTCATGCTGCCACGCTTCTTTGGAGTCGCGACAAACTGCACATTTCCCGGCCCCAGCACGTTCTGCAACTCGGTCGCCAGATTGGGAGAAGGACTGACCTTCATGTTGGGACCGGGGGCCAGAATGTACCGGAACTTCAAACTCGGGTTCACCTCGTCAAAGCTCTCGATCACAATCGCCACATCACACCGCCCCGGGTATTTTTGGAGGATGTTTCGCACACCATCGAAGTCCTCCGGGCGGTGCATCTCTCGCTGAAACTTGATCGCCACCTGATCGGTGAACCGCTTGTCGGCCTCCTCCAGCGTGATCAGTGAATCGACCACCAGGTTCGGTTCCCGACCACGCTTGTCAATCCGTCCTTCAATAAAACAGATCGTCTCGGTCTTGACCTGCTCGCCGAACTTAGCGAAGTCCTCGGGCCACATGATGCACCGCATGTTCCCCTTCACATCTTCGAAGTCGAAGTTCGCGTAGCGGGTGTGGCCATTGCGGCTCGGTTTCTTGGTGTTCGTCCGTTTGATCGAAGAAATCATTCCCCCCAGTCGCACCTGTGCCCCCTCGGCACAGGTCGCCAGGTCACACGAGTAGTGGCTGGCGTAGAGCTGCAACTTGGCCGCGTGTTCCATCAACGGGTGGCTGGTCAGATAGAACCCAAAGACCTCCTTCTCGGCGGCCAGCTTTTCGGCCTGAGTCATGGGGGGCACGTCAGGCAGCACGATCGAAGGTTGCGGGGCGGCACCCGGCTTCTTGTCGTCGTCGCCACCGAACAGACTCTTTTGACCGGCGGCCTTGTCGCGAGCCCGAGAGGCGGCGGCCTGAATCGCGCGATCCACCATCGCCAAATGCTGATTGCGGTCGGGACCAAACGAATCGAGTCCCCCCGCGCGAATCAGGATTTCCAGCACCCCCTTCGACACTTGTTTCGTGTCGACCCGCTCGCATAGATCGAACAGGTCTTTGAACGGGCCTCCTTTCTGCCGGGCTTTCACGATTGCGGTGACCGCCCCTTCCCCCACTCCCTTAATA
>JAPLOC010001217.1 GCA_026692825.1 Planctomycetota bacterium
CCCTGCCGGGGTCGCGTTCTCGGACGTGTTGCGTGGAGAATCTGGTTCTCGCGAAACGCCTGGAGGGAGTCGCGTGGAATAACTTCCACGCTCCGTTCACTTGCTGCCGACTCCCCTCCACCACATGGCGCGCCGGGCAAAAACACGGTATTGATCTTGGACAGGTTCTAAGCCTCCGATCTCATTCACCTGCCTCGCAAGGGGGCAGGAGTCTGGATCACGAAATGTCTTAATTAGTGCCGCGCTCGGTAGAACTCCGTGCGCGATGCTCAAACAGCGCCGTGCTGAAGTACCGCTCGGCCCGGTCGCACAGCAGTGTCGTGACTGTGGCCTTTGGTCCCATCTCGCGGGCGGTGGTCAGGGCGGCCACCACGTTCGCCCCCGAGGACGTCCCCACCAGCAAACCGAATTCACGATGCAGCCGCAGCGTCATCGCCAGGGCGTCGGCGCTCGAAACTTTCACTTCTCCGTCGAGCGGGGCGTTGCGCAACAGCGCGGGCACAAACCCGTCCGCGACCCCTTCGATGGAATGGCAGCAGGGACACTCCCCCGCGAGTAGCGCCGCTTCGGCGGGTTCCATCGCCAGAATGCGAGCCGAGGGATACCGCCCTTTCACCGCCTTGCCCACACCGGCCAGTGTTCCTCCTGTTCCGAATCCAGTGACGAACGCGTCGATCGGTTTGCCGACCTGTTGAATCAGTTCCTGCCCCGTCCCCAGTTCATGATCGTGGACATTGAGTTCATTCTCGAATTGGCGGGGAAGGAAGTACCGCGGATCGCGAGCCGCCATCTCGCGCGACATGTCGATTCCGGTTTGGTACCGTCCCGCGCTTTCAAACAGGATCAGCTCGGCTCCCAACTGTTCAATCAATTGTCGACGTTCGTGGCTGGCCCCCGCCGACATGAGGATGCAGACGCGATATCCCATCGCCCCGCCCAGCATCGACAGCGCGATCCCGGTGTTGCCCGACGTGCATTCGAGAATGATGGAATCGGGACCGATCAGCCCCCGTTGCTCGGCGTCGACCAAAACCGTTTTCGCGAGCCGATCTTTGATGCTGCCGCTCGGATTGATGAATTCGCACTTGGCATGAATCGTCACTCCCTCGGGTTCAAATCGCAGCGGGACGCACGGAGTATTGCCAATCAGCGACAACACGGCCGCCGCCCGGGCTTGGCGTGGAACGAATGATGTGGTCGGCATGATGATCTGAAGGCGAGATGGGAGTTATCTTCGCTCTAAGCCAAAACGTTGTGAATTGGCGACGCTTCGGGGTCCGCGACCCGGACCGGGCGGCCCACATTGGACATGTTTTGTTTCATCGGATCAATTCCCAGCGCCAGGCAGGCGGTCGCCAACAGGTCACTGGTCGCGACGGGGCGGTCGTCGACCTTCATCCCGTCATCGCTGGTCTTGCCAACGACCTGACCTCCCCGAATGCCCCCACCACACAACACGGTCGACCACGCGTTGGGGAAATGGTCGCGCCCTTTCATCGCGTTGATATTCGGCGTCCGCCCGAATTCTCCCATCCAGATGACAAGGGTCGAATCGAGCAAGCCGCGTTCTTTCAAATCCTTCAGCAATGTCGACCACGCCGGGTCGAGTACACCGCACAGGCTCTTGACCCCCTCAAAATTCCCCTGGTGCGTGTCCCAACCCAAACCTCCCGCCCCGCCGGGGACGCCGTTCAAAGACACCTCGACAAACGGAACGCCCCGTTCCACCAGTCGCCGCGCCAGAAGACACCCCTGACCAAACTGATTTCGACCATACGCGTCACGGAGGGCATCTGCCTCGTCGGTCAGCTCAAACGCCTTGACCGCATCCGATCGCATCATCCGAACGGCCGCCAGATAGGCCGCCCGGTGACTGCTCGCCGTCACTCCAGGATTGCGCTTGAGAAAATCGGACTCCAGCCCACTGAGCAGATCGAGCCGGGCGTCGGTCTCGCTGGCGGCGACAACTTTCGCCGCAGCGAGGTTCTTCACCTGCAAGGATTTCTCATAGTCGGTGTTCCCCCCAGGTTGTCCATCCCCCACAACCAGCGGCGCGTAACGCGGTCCCAGGAACCCCGGGCCAAACGCCCCCGGTGACAGGAAGCGGAACGGGGCCACACTGACAAAGTTCGGCAATTCCGACTCGGCCTTCCCAATTTCCTTGCTCCAGACGGACCCAATCGTCGGAAACTGCACCGGTCCCTGGGGTAGATACCCGGTTCGCATGAGATACGTCGCCCGGGCGTGGTCCCCTTCTTTGGTCGACATCGAGCGGACGATCGCGAAATGCTCCATCTGCTGCGCCAGGAGTGGCAAATGCTCGCTGATTTGAATGCCGGGGACCGACGTGTCGATCGGTTTCACTTCGCCGCCGTTCGCGTGGCCTGGCTTCAGGTCAAACGTGTCGGTCTGACTGGGTCCGCCGGTCATCCACAACAGAATGCACGACCGCTTGCGATTCGGCGACTTCGCCGTCTCGTCCGCCAAAGCCGCCAGCCAGCCCGACTGGGAAATTCCCAGTGTGCCACAGGCGGTCAGTCGCAACCAGTCGCGGCGGGAGAGATTTGGGAAACGAGCGGAGGCTGAGTTGGACATGGCGGAGCAGGTTGCGGGAAGAGAATCCAAAATCCACAAGGGTAAATCGCAGGCTGTTTGCGAACTCAGAAAAAATTCGCAGCGTGGGTCACCGATTGAACAGGAACTCACTGCTGTTGAGCAGTGCCCAGAAGATGTCACCCAAGGCCCGCTTCCAATCACCGGTCGGGCCGCCCGTTTTCACGTAGTCTTCCATCCGGCGCAATTCGTCGACGCTCGGCGGGCGCCCCAGGGCGGCCAGATAGAGTGTTTCGATACGGTCGGCGTTGGTCATCAGCGGAAACTCAATCACCGCCGACAGCGTGGCGCTGTTGTCGAGACTGGTCGCATCTTCCACAAATTTGCCGTTCATCATCGACAACGCCTGGAGAATCGTCGTCTGCGTCTCGGTGACGGAATCGCGACTGTTCTCAAACGTCTGCAAGAACTCCGCACGGGGGCTGTTGCCATCCATCATCATCGGATTGCGATTCGCGAACTGCTCAAAAAAGCCGGTCGCCTGGGCGATGCTGTCGAAAATCTGTTCCGGTGTCAGCCCTTTGAGCGCCATTTTGGAAAACAGTCGGCCATTCTCCTGCGACGGATCGGTCTGGCGACTGCTTCGCTGATACGCCTTGGTCGACGTAATCGCGCGGATCAGGAATTTGACATCGTGCCCTTGGCTGGCGAACCCCTTCGCCAGATCGTCCAGGAGTTCCGAATGACTCGGGGGGTTCTCGAGCGTGAAATCGTCGATCGGATGCACGATTCCCAGACCAAAAAAGTGACCCCACAACCGATTCGCCAACGTCCGAGTGAAATACGGGTTGTCCGGCCCGACCATCCAGTCGGCCAGAATTCTTCGGGGACTGTCGCGGAACCCCAACTGAGCCGCCGTCCCGTCAAAATAGGTCGGCGTGACCTTTTTGTTTTTGCCGGGAATCTCCAATTGGGTCGGTCCGAGCGTCTCGAGGATCGAGTTGACCAGCCCCTGCACGCCCCCCTGCTCTCGATTGAGGCCGGCGAAAAAGGCGGCGTACCCCCAGAACTGCTCCTGCTTCCATTCGTCGAACGGGTGGTCGTGGCACTGGGCGCATTCAATCCGAATCCCCAGAAACATCCGCGCGGTGGAGGCCGCCAGGTTCTCGGGCTTCAGTTGTTTCGCCTGATAGAAGCTCAGGGCGTTGACTCCCGACTGCGGCTCAAACGGGTTCGCCGCCTGCCGGGGGTCGACCGTCATTTCCAAAATCTCCCGCACCAGTTTGTCGTACGGGACGTTGTCCTTAATCCGTTGTCGCAACCACGCCTCAAATGCGGGGAGCAAAAACCGAACTTCAGGGTTTGAGTCCGCCTCGGGAATCATCACCGACCGCCAGAAATGGGCGAAATTGGTGATGTACGACGGGCCGTCCAGCAACTCTTCCACGACCTTGCGTCGTTTGTCGGGGGATTCGTCGGCCAAAAAGTCGCGCAGGTCGGCGACCGTCGGGGTTTTTCCCGCGATATCCAGATAGACCCGGCGCAGAAATTCGCCGTCGTCGGCCGGCGGGGCCGCGACCCCTTTTTCCGCCGCAATCCGTTCATCAATGCGCTGGTCGATCAACGTCGCCAGAACCGCGACCGGGTCGTTGGCGTCCCGTTCGTCCGCGAACACTACCGCGGTCGACAGTCCCGCCCCAACCGCCAACAGGCACAGCGTCAGCCTACCGAGGGACAAGATTCGCATCACGCACGACTCCGCGATCGAAGGTTCAACACACCAGCCAGCCCCACGCGGCCGTTCTGGAAACATCGTCCTGCGTTTTACAGGACGCAATTCTAGAGTCGATTCCACTGGGGATTTGTCTGTCGGTTCACAAATCCAGCACCTCGGCCGGGAAAATCGGGCCCTCCACGCAGGTCCGCCGATAATCCCAGTCGCCGTCCGGCTGCTTCACCTTGGTGACACAGCTAAAACAGGCCCCAAATCCGCACGCCATGGGGGATTCCAGCGACAGCCAGCAGGGGGCCTGGTACTTCGCCGCCAATCGGGCGACCGCGTGCATCATCGGTTCGGGTCCGCAGCAATAGACCGCGAGTTTCGGCCCGGTCCGCCCTGCCGCCGGGGGGGCCGTGTGAGTTTTTAACCATTCTTCCGCCAGTTGCGTCACAAACCCTTTGTGACCGCGGGAACCGTCGTCGGTTGCCAGTTTCAGATCGATTCCCAGCGATTCGAAATGGTCGATCCCCGCCAGAAATTCGGCAGTTCGGACACCATAGCACAGCGTGATGTCTGCCGGGCTGAGAGGGCGGGCCACCTGGCGGGGACCGTGTTCCAGACCGGCCTCCGTTCCGTAGTGATGCAACCCCAGTGCCTCACGAAGGACCGCCGGGAACGGGGTGTTTCCGATCCCACCCGCCACAACCAGCAGTTTGTCGCACGTCGGCAACGGGAATCCATTCCCCAACGGTCCCCAGATTTCGACCGATTCGCCGGCCTGCCAGGTGCGCATGACACCGGTCATTTTGCCGACCACCAGGTAAACCAGGTCGATGCCCCCCGGTTCGCCCGTCGCGTCGAGCCAGACGTCGTACAGCGCGAACGGCCGACCCAGCAATGGATCTGTCTGACCGGTCGGACGGACCATAAAAAACTGCCCCGGGACCACCGCGTTCGCCAGCTCGGGGGACGCGAGCCGCAGGCGATAGGTGTCGCGGGCGAGCCGAGTCTGCTCAACAATCGGCACAACCAATTGACGGGCGCAGGGAACCAGACCGGGGAGCGGTGGCAGAGTGAGAGTTGACATGCGTCAATCGTAGCGAGGGAGCGGGTTTGGGGCAATTTCGGCCCGCCTGGGTCACGACAATTGCAAGGCTGTCGAACCACCGCTGTGCTTCCGCATGACGAAAACCGTGCTCTGGGGTGCCATCGACGTCACGGGAGGGCGAACGTCCTCGTGAGCCGCCAGTGTGCGATCAACTGCCGGGAACCGTTCGTTGGGCGGTGCTGGACACACAACCGGATTTGGGCGGCCAATTCAAACGCACGTCGGTGGCACCCCGGACGACGGTTTTGGGAATGCGAAAGCACACTGGCGGCTCGGCAGGAGCCTCGCCCTCCCATGGGGCGGATTGCGCCCCGTCCGCGCGTTTTGCCGTTGTAGGCACATTGGTTTCGCATACGCGGATTTGACTCCCCACTCGCACGATGTCCCCTACGCGGGTCCAGCGGTGCTGCCGGAAGTCGATTTCAGTATCCCATGAGCCATCCGAGCCACCCCTCTTGAAATCCACCGCGATGCGAACAACTGGCGCAGACCTACCCCAAGGCAATCTGGTAACTTGGGCGAGGTTTGAGGATTGGTCTCGCACGGAGGTTGTGGTCGTGGTCCGCATTACGTGGTTGTTTGTCGCCGTTTGCGGTGTCGGTCTGCTGGTGGGTTGCCCGTCGAGTCCCCCACCCGCTGGCACAGGATCGGGGAACGGCAAATCCACGACCGAAACGAGCGGCGATTCGACCGGCAAACCCGGACCCGCGAGTTTCGATCCCAACGACCCGGCGGCCGGCGCGCGGAATGTGATGACCGGGCTGACGAATCGCAAGTTGCGCGCCCTGTGGGACTTTCTGCCCTCCAGCTATCAAGACGACTTGCAGTCTCTGACCCGGCAGTTCGCGACGAAAATGGACCCGGAAATCTGGGGCCGGGTCATCGCGATTGTCCGCCGGTCGGCTTCGATCCTGCGCGAGAAGGAACCGTGGCTCCAAACTCCCGCCGCCAACACCCCGAAGGCCCCAGGGGGGGCCAATGCTGCTTCTGAACCAGCCGATTACAAAGCGGTGGCCACTCTATTGGATGCGTTGGCGGACAGTGAACTGGGAGATCTCGATCGGTTGAAGAAGATTGATGTGGGGGCCTGGTGTGACGGCGTCGGCGTTCAGCTTTTGGAGCAACTGCACCAATTCGCCGAGCGGATGCCAAACGATCCTTTGGCCCGCACCATGACCGGGGTCGCCGACCTGGAACTCAAGTCGCACAAGCCAAAGGGGGATGAAGTCATTATCGAGATCATCGCCCCGCGGGAGCTGCCGGTCGAGATTCCGTATGTGAAAGTCGACGGGAAGTGGATTCCGCGCGACTTGGCGAATGGCTGGATCGAGGCAGTCGGCGAGTCGCGTGCCCGGATGTCGGTCGCTCTGTCTGAGGAGAATCTGGCCGCCGCGAAACCGCAGATTTTGACGGCTCTGGGCTTTTTTGACGAGTGGCTGGGTCGGCTGGAAAAGGCGAAAACGAAAGAGGAATTTGACTTCGCCTGGTCGCAGGGCCTGCAAAACGCGATGACCGTGGCGTCAACGTTTTCGCCCTCGCTGCCGGTCGACCCGGCGATGCAGGGGGCGGTGGAAGAGGAGTCGGCGATTCCACTGGCGAAGGTTGTGGTCACCGCCGAGCTGACGTTTGAGCAACAGGACGAATTGCTGGAAAAACTAGCGAAATTGACGGATGAAGGAGCCGGAACCTTCCGTGAAATCTCTGCAAGCGATACGGAAGTGAGTTTTACCGTCGGCCCGGTGAGTGACGTGGCGGCGTTCGCGAAGAAGCTGCCGGGGCTGACCGTCTCGAAAGTCGACAGTGAAGCCCGTATGATCTGGGCGGCTCCGAAAGGCCGGTGAACTCACCGGCGCGACTCGGGATGGTCGTCGGTGACCCGCGACCTGCCACCGCCAGAGAACCCGGAACGGTTGGTTCGGGCTGGCCAGTTCGCCTCCTGCTGCGGATTTGATCGAGATGGTGAAGAAAGACGTCGACGACTTTCAGATCGAATGGCATGGCAACTGTGTTGTGATTCTGCCGGCGGCGAATATCGAGCATCTCCGGTGGGATGTGGTCGACAACGCGGCCCAGATTGTGATGCAGCCTCTCAAGCGGACGCAGGTTCCGACCGTGGTGTTCGACCTGTCGGAAGTGAAGTATTTCGGGTCGGTCTTTCTGGCGTTGCTGTTGCGGTGTCACAAGTACGTGAAAGAGCGGGGCGGCGATCTGGTGCTGTGCGGGCCGAGCCAGATGGCGAAGGAACTCTTGTCGGTGACCGCGCTCGACACGTTGTGGGCGATTTACGAGACACGAGAAGAAGCGATCGCGGCGTTGGAAATCTAACAGGATTTCGGGCTCGTCCGGGACAAGTGTCCCGTCCGTCGCGGAGTTGATTCTGGGCAATCGTGCCAGTTCCGTGCGCATCGCGAGTCGGTTTTGAGACGGTAGGCGGCCGCTGTTCCAAAAAGAGAACACCGGGTTTTGATCTGTTTCGGTAGGGAAACCGGGGGAAAAGATCGCGGGGGGCAGTTTTTTTATTGGGCGGCATACTGGTTGCTGTGGTGTCTAATCTCTGAGTCAAGACCAAATTTCCCGAAGTTTGGACTTTTTTGCTGGACATTGTGGGAATCCATCAGTATTCTCAAGGGATTCCGATCAATTCTTCAGCGTGCCAGCGTCACAGCGAATTCTCGAATGTGATGCCAAGAGTGCTTTTCTATCTTCCCTTCATTTCTTCTTGGGAGTCTGCACATGTCTGGAATGTCGTCGCGAACCCGTGCGCGCGTCGGGTTCACTCTGATCGAGCTGCTGGTGGTGATCGCCATCATCGGCA
>JAPLOC010001218.1:0-1222 GCA_026692825.1 Planctomycetota bacterium
TACTGCGCGAAATGGACATCAGCCCCTCCCCGAAACCACGGCAGGATGACCTTGATCACCAGCAAGACCCACAACGTTCCTCCAGCCGCGAGCGCCCATCCACTCCACCGAGCCCGCTGTTGGGTCACGCCGCCGTCTGGCAATTCCTTTCCTGGCGGACAACACGCGATCCACAGTCCCAACGGTGCGATGACGGTCGCCGCGTCTTCCTGGCACGACAACGCCAACAGCAGCCACACCCACATTCCGCGCAACCTGCGACTCTCCATCGCGTCCAGAGCGAACAGCAGGAATGGGATCTCAAAGCCGTTCGGTCGGAACGTCTTGAAGTCGATCGCGATATCCAGGAACTGCATCGGGAAATACAGGAGGTAGGTCAGCGCCAGCAGGCAGCCGGCACGTCGCGAGTCGGTGGCCCGGAACGCGAGGCGATACACCGGAATCGCCCCCGCCGCCAAAGCGAGCGTCTGACACAGTTCCAGCAGCACGTGCGATGGCCACAGCAGGTACAACGGCATCAGCAGCAGATGAACCACCTGCACATGTTCGCCCAGAAACAGCCGGCCGTTGTCGAGATAGCTGCGAAACCCCTTGCCATGCAGCAGATTCCACAAATGCTCTTCGTACATCGCCGAATCGCCGTGGGGAAGCAACAGTGCGTCATAGAGCCGCCAGTTCATCCAGCCGAAGGCGACGGTGAATACCGTCATCGCTCCCCAAACCGCCGCAGGAATTGTCGACGGAGAAGTGAGAGCGGGTTTCTCGGCGGGAACGTCTGGGACAGCCAGCGCGATCCAGGTCGCCCCCCAGCCCGCGAACAGAGCGGCGTTCCAGAACGGCAGCGTGCCCCGCAAAAGTGTGGGAAACTCGGTCCCCAGCCAGCCCGTCGTGCCGGCGAAGTCCAAAAGTCCAAAAACAATCGGTGTCAGCCACCACAACCATCCCCACTTTCCGAATTCCGCAAGCGAGCGCGTCCAACGCTTCCGGGAAACCATCATCAGAAGGCTCGAACCCACCAGCCACAGACACACACCGACCGCAGCCGTTCCTCCCACGATGGGCATCGCGTCGAGTTCTGCGAAGACCCGGTCTCCCCGAGTGACCACTTTTCCGCCCACCTCATCGACCAGCGCCGTCCACAATCCGGTACTGATGACGGTAGTGGCGAGCGATCGCTCGGCGAGGATCTCGGAGATGTGGAACCCCAGCACCGCCGACCCCA
>JAPLOC010001218.1:1237-9469 GCA_026692825.1 Planctomycetota bacterium
CCGAGGGGCGATCGCGTTTTCGAGCGGATGTGTCGGCGGCGGAAATGGCGAGTCCTGACGTAAAAAGGGGGATGTGGAAACCGGCGGCTCCGGTTTTCCCGCGTCATTGTAATACGTCGAATTCCGTTTTCGCGACAAAGACAACCAGCCGCTGACAGGGTTCTCGCTCGGAGTTCCCCTCAAATCGCCGAGATTGTATCCTTCAATGTCTGTACATCATGCCTGCGTCGCCCCCGTCCGGCCTCGCCCGACGGCTGAGCGTTTTGTTGTTCGATTCTCGTCGCGGCGCCCTCTCCGGGCGACGTTTGGAGCCCCACCGATGCAATTTCCCCAGATGATGCGATTGCGGCAGACGTTTGACAATCCGAAGCTGGACGACATTCCCGCCGAGGTCGAACGTCAGTTGCGGTCGTTGTCGTTGGGCGAAAAGGTGCGGCCCGGGCAAACGGTCGCGATCACCGTGGGGAGCCGGGGGATCGCGAACATCGCCATCATCACCAAGGCGATCGTCGCGCACTTTCAGCGGTTGAACGCGATCCCGTTCATCGTCCCCGCCATGGGCAGCCACGGTGGGGGAACCGCCGCCGAGCAACGGGCGATCGTCGAAGGCTACGGCGTGACTGAGGAATTCGTCGGGTGTGAGATTCGCGCCTCGATGGAGACGGTGATTGTCGACCAGACACCGCAGGGGATTCCGGTTCACTTCGACAAGCACGCGCTGAGCGCCGACCACGTCGTCGTGGCGGGCCGGGTCAAGCCGCACACGAATTTTGTGGGAGAAATCGAAAGCGGTCTGCACAAGATGATGCTCATCGGCCTCGGCAAGCACGAGGGGGCGAAAATCTACCATCGAGCGATTCTCGATTACAGTTGGCTGGAGATTGTGACCGCCGTCGGTGAGAGCGTTCTCAAAAAGTGCAAGGTGCTGTGTGGTCTGGGCATCGTGGAAAACGCGTTTGACGAAACCGCGCTGATCGCCGCTGTCCCACCGACCGAATTTCTGCCACGCGAAAAGGAACTGCTCGCGAAGGCGAAACAATGGATGCCCCGGCTGCCGTTCAGCAAGGTGCATCTGCTGATTGTTGACGAGATTGGCAAGAATCTCAGTGGCACGGGAATGGACACCAACGTGGTCGGGCGTAAGTACATCGACCATCGGGCGACAGAAAAGGACTCGGTGTCGGTCCGCACGATCGTCGTCCGCGGGCTGACCGCAGCGACGCACGGCAATGCGTGTGGAATTGGAATCGCCGAATTCACCAACCGCCGAACCGCCGAAGCGATTGATCGGCGGATCACGTCGATCAACTCGATCACCGGGGGACACGCGCCGGCCGCTGCGATTCCGATTTTCTACGACAACGATCGCGAAGTTCTGCTCAACGCGTTCCCCACGATTGGCCTCACCGATCCCCCCGACGCCAAGGTACTGCAGATTCCGAACACGCTGCAACTGGGGGAGGTCCTGGCGAGCCGGGCGTATTTGCCCGGGGTCAAAGAGCGGAGCGACCTCGAGATCGTGGAGCCGCTCGCCGACATGCAGGTTGACGGCGATGGAAACCTGTTTCCCGTGTGTGCCAACGGCAGCGGCCCTGGTCATTGATCGGTCAGATTCCGGTCGCGCTCTCACTTTGGATTCTCACAACTCAGGCTTGATCATGCATATTTCCCGCCGGTGTGTTTTTGTCGCGATTCTCCTTGGCTGTCTCCCGTTCTGCCTGCGTCCGTCGTCGGCCGATGACGAAGGGAAAGAGTGGCGCAGCCTGTTTAACGGCAAAGATCTCACCGGCTGGACCCCCAAGATTCGGGGGGAAAAGCTGGGTGACAACTACGGCGAGACGTTTCGGGTCGAAGACGGCGTGCTGAAAGTCGCCTACAACAAGGACAAATATCCGCAGTTCGGCGAAAAATTCGGACACCTGTTCTACAACGAGAAATTCTCGCACTACCGGTTGCGGGTGGAATACCGCTTCACGGGGGACCAGTGTGCCGGCGGACCCGGCTGGGCGTTCCGTAACAGCGGTGTGATGGTGCATGGCGAAGACCCTGCGACCATGTCGGTCGACCAGGACTTCCCGGCGTCGATCGAGGTGCAATTGTTGGGTGGCCCCGGCAAGGGGGACCGACCGACCGCCAACCTCTGTACCCCGGGGACCAACGTCGAGATGGATGGCAAGCTCTTCACGCCGCACTGTATCAGTTCCAAGTCCAAGACCTACCACGGCGACCAGTGGGTCATGGTCGAGATCGAGGTTCGCGGCGATGAGGTGATTCGCCACATCGTCGACGGCAAAGTCGTCCTCGAATACCAAAAGCCCCAGCTCGACGAACGCGATGCCCACGCCAAGGATTTGATCGCGAAACGCAAGGGGGATCTGCTGCTGAAAGAGGGAACGATTTCCCTGCAGTCAGAGAGCCATCCGGTGGAGTTTCGCAAGGTGGAGATTCAGATTTTGAAGTGACTGATCTGGGTTGCGAATGGCGGCACGTTCCACGAGAATCGCCGCCGGCGTCACCGAGTTCACTGTTACGCGAATTCCCCGATCCGGTTCGACGTCGGATCGAACTCGCGCCGCGATTGCAGTTCATGGAGATTTTGCGATGTCCATTGTCACGTACGACGTTGACGCTGCGGTTCGTCGTTTGATTGCACACGCTCAGCCAAAATCGACAGGGCGATGTGCGGAATTTGTCCGGCGCGCCATCGAAGCCGGCGGTATCATTCTCCACCGAACCGGATCGGCTAAGGACTACGGTCCAAGTCTGCGCGCCGCCGGGTTCGAACCAGTCGCCAGTTACGGGCCTTTTTTGAAAGGCGATGTGGTGATTATTGATGGTTTTTTCCGACAATCCACCGCTCACGGCCAAGTACTTCATGACCACAAGCATGGCCACATGGCGATGTACGACGGTTGGCGCTGGATCTCGGACTTCGCCCAGCGAAACCATACCGCTCCAGGTTATCCGGGAAATGAATACGACCTTGCACGGCCGCATTTCACTGTCTATCGCTACATTTCCAGTTCTTCGTCAGCCCGACTTTTCTAGTCCATTTGTCTCCGTTCGTTCACGACTCTTAAAACTCATTTTTCGTTTCTACCGGACCTGTCCTTTCGCGTTTTGCCCCAGCGCCAGCACATACGCGACCAGATCCCAGATCGTCTCCGGTTCGGTCCACAGTGTCGCACGAAACGACGGCATCGGCGTGCCGTTGATTCCACCAAGAATTCGCCGATAGACATCCAGCGGTTCGCTGCCCCCTTTGAGCCGACCTGTCGTCAGGTCGGCGGCACGGACCGAAAATCCCCAATAATCTTTGAGACCGCCTCGCAGGTTCTCCGCGGTCTGTCCCTTCCCATCGTCCCCGTGGCACTTCGCGCACCCCCGTGCCGTGAATGCAGCCTTGCCTCGCGCCACGGATTCCGCCGTGAATTCTGGTTGCGGACTGAGAGGCTGCACCACCAGTCCCTCGGCTTCTTTCCACGTCGTCAAAATCTCGGCGGTGATTTCGTCAACCACCTGCGGCGTCAACGAGTCGCCATTGTCGACCGCCATCACTAGCTGCCGTTCCAATTCCCCGCGTCGCGCCAACAGAATCACGTAGTCAACCAGAGCGTCGATTTCAGCGGCGGAACGACGACCGAAAGCCGGCATCATACTGCCTGGCAGTCCCCGTTCGATGGTTCGTCGGATGTCGGCGCGGAGCGGCTTGGCACCATACGGAGTCGACTGAAACTTGAACACCCCCCGGCGGAAGTCGCGAGCCCGCGGATCGAACCAGTCTCCGATCAGTCCCACTCCGTCCCCGCTGATCCCATGACACGGGGAACAGGAAAGATTGAACCACTCGGCGGCCGTCGCCAGCGACAACGCATCGCGATCGGGTTCCCCAAGAAACTTGGCCGATTCGGGAGAACCGCAATGCGCGTCGACAATTTCCGTGACTGCGATTCTCTGTTCCGTGGGGAGACTCTCGGCATCGCCGCTGAGGCGAAACGCGGGAGCGGGCAGGGGGGGAGGCGTCGGTACCGCCAGCCAATCGCAGCCGGTCAGACAAAGGCCAATTGCCAGCGCGCAGAGTACCGCCAGTCCCCCGGCTGTTCGCACGCACGTCATGCTGCACGTCCCACAAGTTGAATCGGTCGTGTCCCTAAGACTCCAATCTCGGCCCGGTGATCCTACCAACGTCGCGTCTTTCGTCTCAATCCGCCGACGATCATTCCACGCTCCTTTCCCGACGCCCGCCCCCCATCCACCATCCCACCACCTGAAAACCCATCATCAAGGCGACCACTCCCGCCGCCAGGTAGTACGGCACCCGATGTCCCATCCATGTCCCCATCAATCCCCCGACGATTGTTCCCACCGCCATCCCCCCGGCCAGGGTC
This sequence comes from Planctomycetota bacterium, assembly GCA_026692825.1. GTDB lineage: Bacteria > Planctomycetota > Planctomycetia > Planctomycetales > Planctomycetaceae > UBA10511. Next base: position 5,626 of record JAPLOC010001218.1, read on the forward strand.
GCTTCATGAATCCCGGCGGCCAACGCGCGACGTTCGGTCGAACTCCCCGCCGTGCTGTAGTACAGGCCGGCGAAGTAATTGAACCCGACCAGTTGCCCCAGCAGTGTCAGTCCCAGCATCAGCACGGTTCCCGAATTCGCGCAGCCGATCACCACCAATCCCACTCCGCCCAACGCCTGGGATATCAACGCGGCACTCAGCCGGTAATGCCAGAACTGTGACACGTGCATCACGAGATATGTCGCGATGATAATGACCCGCCACCCCGCCATCAGTTTTCCCTGCTGGTCGGAAGTGACGTCGATCGCGACCGCGAGGTCCGACAGCAGGTGGACCACCATGCTCCCGCCGAACATGCCCCCCAGATTCGCGAACCACCCCAGCCGTTTGAAGACGGCGGCCCGTTCCTGATTGGCACGATGCGCGACAGTCGGGACAACGGGTTCGTGTTCCAGCCGCGCGACCTGGCTGGCCGCCACGCAGGCGAGATTGAAGTTAACTACCGAGACGAGGAACGCCACCAGAAACGCCACGTCGGCCCCAAAAGAGAACAGCGAGCCCCCGGTCAACTGCCCGGCCATCATTCCGAGGTTCCACGCGATGCAGAACAGGATCAACCGCCGACTGACACCGGCGCTGTTCGTGTGAGCGTCGGCCTCGCCTCGATTCAACCAACCGATCAAGGGGGGATACAGGCAACCGAGTCCAAATCCCAGACTGGCATAAGCGGCGACAAACCCCGAGCCTTTGGGATCAAGTTGTGAACAGGCGGCAATGCTCGCGAGCATTGTTCCCGTCCCCGCCAGAAACACGCCCCGTCCGTCAAACCGCTGCGAAAGCCAACCTCCCAGAAGGCTCGCGATCGCCGCCGAGAACGAGACGCCCGCTCCCAGAATCCCCAGGTAATGCGGCTCGGCACCCGCTTCGGCCAAGCGGCGCGAAACGGTGAACATCACAATGAACGCGCAAAAATCGGTGCAGACACAAACGAGATACAGCAGTCCCCGCAACCGCGCGCGATCCCGTGCGCCATGGGATGCTGGCTTGGAGGACGCGGGATCCGACGAGTGCAATTCCGACGGCGGCACAGACGCGAGTTTCTTGGCGAAATACGGTCGGGAAAAAAACAAACCCGGCCGACTGTGCGGACAGCCGGCCGGGTTGAGATCATCCGTTCCAGGGATGGCACCAACACACAGACGCAACGGTTACCGGTCGTAGTCGACCGTCACCACACCACGGTGCGACCGGATGTCGACCGCGTATTTTCCAAAGTCATACCGAACGTGGGCACCGTTGCGACGGCAGGTCACTTTCGGCGGGCAGACGCTGCACGGGGGGACACAAATCTGCACCGCGACACATTTCGGGGTGTCGCACGGATTACAGCGGTCTTCCCGCCAGCACGGATCCTGAACCATCACCACCATCGGAACCGCACACGGATGAATCTTGCGTTCATCGCGGTACTTCACGCAGTGGTAGAGCGGAACCACACAGGTCGCGACAGGGACCGGGTCGGCTCCAGGAATCAATTCGCTTTCGATCGCCGGGGGAACGTAGGCTTCCCCTTGCGCGTACTGGACGGGAACTTGACGCGGGCCACCCGCGAACGCCGTCGACGCCACGACCGCCAGACCACACACCGCAGACACAATCAACTGACGCATGGGATTCTTCTTCCTCCGTTGAACCACTGAATCGCCGCCCCACAATCCAATGTACTTCATGAAACCGACCATGTTGGACGACGCCAAGTATTTTATCCACTTGCTGGTGGTCAAGTACAGCGTCTTTTCTGGTCGGGGGCGATGGGGTAAATGCGACGCCAGGGCAATCTGGAAGCTTCGGCGGAATTGAACATTGAATCTCGCCCTTCCTCCCGACATAATTGGCACAACCGCAGACAATTACGAGGCATGCGGGAAGGATGCGAAGAGCAGTCAGCCGACTTGGTTCCCAACTCCTGCTTGGTGGAATGTGATGCCCCCTGCTGCCGACCGGACTTTTCCGTGGCGTCCGTGGGCAAATTCGTTTCGGCTTCCCCGCTGGGTCCATTGTTGGGCGGGCCTGACTGCTGTGCTTCTGGCTGTTTCTGCCACCGGTTGCAGTTCGTCTGTTCCCCTCCCGACCGACGGGGAAAGTGCCGGGGCAGCGGCCTCCGCCGAGCCCAAAACCGAGTCAGCTACCGACACCCCTTCACCCAAGGGAAAGAAAAAGGGAGCCAAAAAGAAATCGGGGGCTCATGTCGGCGAGATTCCCAAAGACGCCTGGCCCGAGATCTGGTTCGACAACCCCTCGGGTGTCGCGTCGGAAACCGGCAACACGAAAAGTGTCGCCGTGAATGCGAATCCGGGAACGGATTCGGGCTCAACCGAATCGAAAGGGACGTCAACCGAGAAAACGCCTGCTGCGGAATCTCCCGCGAAAACTGCCGGAGGTTCCCCCGCTGCGGCCTCCGGTGCCAACTGGACCACACTGCTGTCGGCCGATTCGTTCGTCGACGAGACCAAGGCGATTCGGTCGAGTTTGAACGCCAAGATGCAAAGCGTCGGCCAGTTCAACGGCGCCTATCGCGACATTCAGGTCGATGCCACCGTTCTCGCGGCTCTCGCACAGATCGCACCGGAATATCCCGACGCCCCTTCCTGGACCAAAAACGCGCCGGCGGTCCGGGATGTCGCCTCCGAGATGTCGCGGGAAGCCAATTCCGTTGGTGACAAGTACTTCACCCCCACCAAAGGGGCGTTTGACAAGCTGGAGACTCTCATGTCGGGCAGCGTTCCTCCCGGAGTTGGTGAATCTCCCGCCAAGATGGCTTTCAGCTCGTTCGCCTCCCGTCTCCCCCTGATGACGCGTTTCGAACGGGCGCGGGTGTTTCTGAAATCCAACGTGAATACCGCCGATATTCTCAAGAAGGAGTCGAACCGTGTGATTCGCGAGGCGGGAATCCTGGCGGCGCTTTCCGAGATGATCCTGGTCGGAGGATATGACAGCTCCGACGACGAACTCTATCAGACGCTGGTCACCGGTGTGCGGGACGGCGCGTTGAAAGTCGCCGCCGCTGCGCGCGACCAGGATTTCCCGGCGTACACGGCGGCGCTGGATACCGTGTACAAGTCCTGTACGAAGTGCCATTCCGAATTCAAAAACAACTAGGCCGGTCGACAGACCGTCGCGAGACCTCTCATGCTGCGCAACATAGGACTTTGTTCGACTCTGGTTACCCTCGCCCTGGCGTTCGGCTTCACCGGCCGATCGACAGCCGACGTCATTGAACTCAAGACGGGTCAGAAGATCGAAGGGGATGTTCTGAAAGAGACGGGAACCGAACTCGTCGTCGACATTGGTGTCGACGTCGTCAAGGTTCCCGTCGCCCAGATCAAGTCGCGGGAGGCGGGCAAAGGGGCGACTGCGGTCAAAACGACGACCGAAAGGAAGGACATCTACAGCACCGCCGACCTGCCTGTGCGGACGGTCAAGGAACTCGCCGAGAAGTTTGGTGAAGGGGTGGTGCTGGTGCAGACTCCCAGTGGACTGGGCTCAGGCTTCATCCTGGACGAACGCGGCTTCTGTGTGACGAACTACCACGTGGTCGAACAAGAGACACGCATTGCGACCACGATCTTTCAGAAGAACGAGGCGGGCGAATTCGTCCGCCGACGAATCGACGACGTGGCGATCATCGCTCTCAATCCGTTCTTCGACCTGGCACTGCTGCAAATTCCGGTGCAAAAAGACTTTAAGTTCCAGATCACCTACCTGGCGAAAGACAACGAACTCCGGGAAGGGGACGACTGCTTCGCCATTGGAAACCCGTTGGGTCTGGAACGGTCGGTTTCGC
>JAPLOC010001219.1:0-6891 GCA_026692825.1 Planctomycetota bacterium
GTCATCGCTCTGGTGGCCATCGTTGAAAAGGAAAACCCCCGGCGGCGAAACACGGTTTCTCCAGCGCGTAACGCGCCGGGGGTTCCGAGTCTCACCGCCGGGGGCTTTTCAATGGCCACCCTTGTATGGCGGGCTTTCGACGTGGGAATAATGGTCATTGATTGGTTTGTTTGTCAATGGGAAAGTCTGGCGGGATATCGGGCAATTTTCCCATCCCCTCGATTGTCGCAGCCTCAATGGTCACAACACAACGATTCCCGGGGCCGGGAGTGACTGTTATGAAGTGATCCCCGATGCGCTGTTTGGTCCGGTAGGCAATTCCCCGTTTGAGTTTTCGACGTGGGGGCTTGCTTGGTGTTCCGGGTGTTCCGGGTGTTCCGGGAGCTATCTGGTCATCCATGCTGGGGCCGCGTCTGTTCCAGTTCCATCTGTTCCCGTTCCTTCCGGCGCTGTTCACGGCGTTCTTGCTGTCGTTTCCTACGGAGCTTCTCCTCCGCGCAGTAATTGTCGAAAACAACACTGGCCTTGGATGTCCAAACGTACTTGATGCCGATCTCGGATTGCGGCATGCCACAAGGGCGTGGGAGCTGGTCCGGATCTTCTTTCCTGGCCGACGCTGCCAAATACCTTGCCAGCCATTCGAGGACAGGCTCCAACTCCTCTGGCAATACACTGATCTCGCTGGCAACGGTATGTCCCCAACGAGGGTCTTTGGGCAAATCGGAAGACACTAGGATTCGATAGATGGAAGGCTGGCCCCAGTACAGAATCAATCGAATCAGCCGAGCGGGAATCTCACGAACGTCCGGGAACCAGAATTCCAATCTCGCGGCGCCCAGGCCGCGAAGTAGCCGCCTCACATTGGCTCCCTGGGCGATTAAGTGCTTGGCTGCAATGGCCACCGTGTTCATTTTGGCACGTCGGAAATCCCGTTGCACCTGGGTGGCGGTGGGTGGATTGGGTTCAACTGAGGTGGGCGCCGAATTGGTGTCGGGGTTGGCGGCGGCACTGTCGGCGGTATTGTTGGCACTGGCACTGGCACTGGCATTGACGGACATTGATCTAAACTCCGTGAAGGGGGGACGGTTGTGGCGGACCTTGGGGAAGGAGAAATAAAAAAAAACTCTTGGCGAATTCGTTGGAAGTTTTTTTCTGGTGAATTTCTCACTTTGCGCTGTCGGGGCTGAGGACAGGCAATTGCGGGTGGTCGCTGGTGGCGAAAAAAATAAAAAAATTCTCCGATGAGTTGCGGCGGACTTTTTTTATTTTTTTTCCCGTTGGCGGATTCATCGGGGATGGCCTCCGAACATCTTGATTTCCGTTTATGCGTTGGTGGCGCGGTGGTGATTGGTGACTCTGGTGCAGGTCCAAGCAGGTTACATCCGGTCAAGGCTGAACTCGCCCGGGAATGCAAATTCAAACTGGGTGGCGTCTCCACCAACCGGCGCGAGTTCCTCACCGGCCAGTTCTCCGCCGACAGGGTCTTCATTCACGTCACAAGCGACGTCGTGTTGTGAACCAATCACGACCACCCGCCAATACCGTTTTCTTTGACCACCGGTGTAAACAGTGAGCCGCTTGTCTCCCACAATCCGGTTTCGCAGTGCCTTCAGGTTGTTTCCCAACGACCTCGGAGACGGCAGTTTTCCCGCCGCCACCCCGCACAGATCCAGGACTGCTTCCCGGAGATCTCGGAATCGGTCCGAAATATCACTCGCGCTGAACTGGGTCAGCATCTCGTGAACCGTGTAACCTCCCCCATCGAACGTCAGTTGATAGAGCGCCTCAAACAACCCAGCGATCGACCCAGTTTCAGAATCCGAGTCTTCCGACAGTCCATTCCGGGTCTCATTTGGATCAGGCTGGCCTGCCCAGACGATCGCGCCCCGAATCAGAGCGGACCACTCTTCGAAGCTACCCCACGTTGGCAGCTTTTGCCGCACTGGCTTCCCTGCCCTCAGGTAGGCTGACAGGATGGTCAGGGCGGCACTCAGATAAGCCCCTCGATGGTCGCGGACGTGCTGGACAATGTTCTCTATTTTGAAGCTACTCCGCTTTTCGGGAGCTTCGTCGGTCGGGTCCATGCGGACGTGAACGATTCGGCGGGACATTTCAGGCTGGACAACCACATTGATCCCGGATGCCAACCAGGTAATTCGCAGCGATCCCGTGAACATCTTGGATAATCCCAGGATTCGCCCGGTCCAGGACGCCGACGTCAGGGCCGAATTCAGGGAAGAACAGCCGAACTGGACGTCAATATTGTCGAGCAGCACCAGCGGCTTTCCCTGGAGCGAAAACGACGTGATGATCTTTTCGCATTCTGCGTTCTCGTTTGGATACTTTTGCCCCGGCATGTCACGACCCAGGGCGATCCAGGAAATCAGATTGGCCAGAAGCGATTTTCCTGCCCCCTTGACGCAGGCGTCGAACAGAAAGAGCGGTGCACATTCCATCAGGTGGCGGGAAACCGACGTCAACAACCCAGCAATCCAGCCCGACCGGTGGGCCGGTGTTGTGAACGGGAAGTCCGACACGAGTTCGGTCAGAATCCGGATCCTCTCGAATGCGTCCGCCTCGGTCGGTTCCTCCGGGATGTCGAGTTCCAGGCTCTTATCGAGGGCGAGGTACATTCTGGTCAGCGGATCGTACCCCTGGCAAAGGGCAATGCTCCCGTCACGCCGCAGGACGGGGGACGCGGAAATCCCTTGAAGCTTTCGAACGTTTTCCGGGTACTGCCTGGCGGCCAACACGTATTTGAGGTGCCAGAGCGGCGGCCGTTCGGGCTTGAAACCGCACGGTACCCCGTCTTTGTCTTCCTCGATCCATCCGTACTCGGCAATTTCCGAGAGTTTGTGAGCGAGGGTGGATTCTTCAAGTGGAACGATATGGGGAAGTTCCTCGATCCGTTGATCACCGTCTGGCGTGGCCCCAGAACCGGCGATGACCACTACGAGCTGGCTACCTCGCTGGTAAAGGTTGTCGCACATGTGCAGGCGTTTGAGTGCGTCGTTATTGACGATCTGGTCAACGTGAGAGAGTGCGATCTGATGGGGGCCGAGCTTGAACGGCTCGAATGGGTCGCCAGAGGGGTCGGCGGAATCATCGCTGCTGTCTTGGGCGTTGATCTGCGCTTCGACCTCGGCGTTAATGGTCTCGATGGAGGGGAATTCCAGGATGGAGCGGGTGGCGTCCAATGGGGCCACTGGTTCAACCTGGGGTGAGCCCTCAGAGTCTGCGGCGGCACCAGCAGCAATCAAGCTGGCCAGCGGCTTGCCTGTGGGAGGGGATGGGAGGGGCGGCCCTGGCTTCGCGACCCGGGGCGACTCATACAGTGCAGCCGCTGGGTGAGCCTTCAGTGGCTGGTTCGAAGGAGCGGGCTTCTTCTTTCGGCCTGCCCCCTTTCTCGCCCCGCCGTGATCGCCATTTTCGTCTCCTTTGCCGCCCTTCCCATCCGTGAACTTGTCGCGAAACCAACCAAACGGCTTTGTCGTTCGAGGGTTCTTGAACGACTCTTCGACCTTCCTGGCGAGTTCGGCGTCGCTCCAGGGAGGGGTGGCGTTCGACTGGTTCCAGATCCGCATCAGTCCGAGAGCCTGGTCGGCCGGCATCGAGCAACTGTGAGTCAAGAATCCAGCAGCACTGATGCACGTGTTGCTTCCTTGTTGGCCTTGAACCGAGAAATCATTTTTGACGATGCATCCGAGCGCCACTGTCGCAAATCGATCACTGGCCAGGACTGCGATTCCCGCCCCACTTCCACTGCCGCCGGCAGTGCTGGTCGCTGTGCTGCCATTGGCCCCAGCGTCGTCCGGAAGAGTCCCGGAAACCTTTTCCAGCAACTCGCGGGAGACTACTTCCAGCGTCGGCGGGCCTGTCAGGACCCGCGACAGTCGGTGCGGTCGTTCAGGGACGTTTCCCCCCTTACGAGTCATCGTGAAATACAACTTGCAGATCCGCCCAGCGTTGAACACCGTGGTGTCGACCTTGCACTCGTCAACAATCGAGAACTTTTGGTCAAGGGCATACAGGAACCGCTTGACCAGCTCGGTCGATTCATTGTTGTTCGGTAAATCGATCCGGTAGAGGGCGTGGTACCCGTTTCCACTGTCGGAAAACACTGCCCCGGGAAATCCAATCTCAGTGAGCCATTCGACTACCTTTTCGGCCAGAGTCCGGGCGACGATCTTTTCCTCTTTGGTTGAGCTGACCTGCTTACCTCCGCGACAGGGGTCGAAGTCAATCAGGAGGAGGTGTCGCTTTGAGACGTCGTCGTCACTCGACTGCCCGCCGCCCCCCTTTGCGAACTTCACGCTGTTGGGTGAGACTGCGTACTGGATTGACTTGACCGGATTGAGAGTAAAGTAGACCGCTCTGGTGTCTGGTTTTCGCGACCACTCAGTGGCGATCGTTGCCATTCGCCGAAAGTCACCTGGCCGAAAGTAACCCGACTGCCATTGTTTGTACCCGTTTCTCTCGTAGTCAATCCGCAGTTCGAAACAGTCAGTCGGGTCAAGTCCATCCGAGACTAGCAGCGCCCGTAGGGCCTTTTCGGCCATTGCCACGCAGTCCAGGGGGGCGGGAGGGCGCGGGGGCGGCTGGGGTTGCGGCGGTGTTGTGGTGGACGTTCCAGCGATCGCCGCGGCGGTGGTTCCGATAACTGATCCCGAATCTCCGATAACCTCAGCCCCCCCCATGGCACCCGGCGGGGGCTGATGCTCCCCATGCAGTCGCAAACTCAACTGGCCAGTGACGCTCTGCTCGCTGGGGTCTGGGATCTGCCCCATGGTCAATGATGTTGACTTCGTGTCGCCGATCTCCATAACTCGTTCCGATAGTCAGGGCGGTGATTTCTTGGCCGTTCCGGGGAGAGGGTCTCACTACCGGTTCTTTGGACCTGCACGCAGTGCGGTTGCCAACCCGCTCAATCCCTTCGCGAGTTCCTTCAGCCCCTCCTTCAGTCCCTCCGGCAAGTCCTCGAGGAATTGGCTCAGCGAGCCGGTATCTCTCGTGGAGTCACTGCCGCGCGGCTGAATCAGGTGCCAGATTGCGGAATCCAGAGTGCCACCGAAATCGGACACCAGGTCCGCAATCTGGCGGGCATCATCCAGAACGTCGAAGGACTGGCCACCGCAGTAGACTCGGCACCAGTCTCCGGTGGGATTGTTTGAGTCGGATGGGGAGTACTCGACGATTGCGGTGACTTTGGTCGGATCGAGCCAGATCTCCAGCATTGAATCGTTGTCTTTTGCTTGCAGGCAAATCAGGTTTTTGCTCACGTTCAAACCTCTCGGGGGTAGATGAGACTGGACCTCTCGGTCGGATCAGCGGTCAGATAGGCGCGCAGCAGTAGACGGAACCGCCAAATGGAAGTGGACACGAAAACACCCCGCCAGATTGCCCGCGCAGAGTGTCAAGTCCAGCGACGGTGGCAGGGTGTTTTCGTATTTCGTGAACGTCACTCGGACTTGACGAACTCAGCATATTCCCGAGTGCCAGGTTTTTCAATAGAAGGTTTCCGGTTTTTGAAAAACATAGACGCTCTCGGTGTCTCTACGTACGGAATTGAACTCCAAAATCTGTCGGACTGACACCAGCAAGAAGGACGGAAACGAGCATCGCAAGGCCCGTTTCGCGTCCCCTGTTGTAGCCAGAACGGTACTCCCAGGCTTCATTCAAGTCGTGGAATTCTGCCACCTCCATTGTCCCGTGATTCTTCGTAGGAATCAGGACGATGTACTTGGGTGGCGATCCAGCTTTTTTGACCACCCGGTGGCGGCTGTCAGCCCGATTGGTAGCCCGCCCCGACGGCTCCTTGGAAGGTGACGTCACCCCCGATTTTCGGCCCCTTGAATCCCGATTGGATGAACTCCTTCCGATCGGTTTGGATTTCGCGGCGGCGTAGGGCGTGGGTGGCGTTTTTGTAGACGAATTGGCAGACCGCCTGGCAGGCGAATTGTCCGTCGTACGTGCTGTTCGTGTCTTGGGCATTGGTGGCGGTGTGCAGTAGTGATGTTGGGAAGGGAATCATGCAGAACCTGGCGGCCGAGAACTTGGCGGCTTTCGCAGAAAGTTCACCGCGAGAATCAAATAGAAGACCAGAATAGGCCCCATCGTGAGTGCCAATGTGGCAGCCAATCGCGCCGTTTCACTTGACATGTAAATTGTTCACCTCGCGTTGATTTTGGTCGATGTTCATGGTGATTTCTGAAGGAGTCTTCAGTCCTTCGGGTTTGATGCACATTGCGGTGTCTCTCGCCTCCTTGAGCTTCAATAGTGCGTTTATCCGATCCTGTCCCTTTGGCAGTGAATAAGCCACTGCACAGGCCAACTCGGCGAATTGCCTCGCAATCGCAACCTGATTGACTGGAAGATGGGAATACGCGAAATCAGCTACCCAGTTATGTGGAGGCATTTCGATTTCATTCGCCTCAATACTCGGATGGCTTCCAGCGTTCGTCGGGATCAATCCCATGCATGCGACTCTCGTCCGACCGATCGTCTTCGTACCACGGGACAGGGCGCTTTCGGAGCGCCACCGAGAACGCAATCGCAAACACGAACCCGACCGCCACGGCGATCGCCAAACACAACAGGAAGTCGCTCAATTGTGGCATGAATCACCGGGTGAAATTGTGACGGGATGACGGCAGCGTCACAGGCTGATTGCTGGCCTACCGCCGTATCGGAGTCAGCCTCTTCAAGGATGCGGGGATTGAGAATCGATCAGAACGGGACGATACCGTCGCCGGTCGCAGCCAGGGCCGGTTCGCGGACTACGCGTTTCGCCTTCGGCTGCTTGCGTTGCATCCGCTTCAAGTTCGCCTCGAATCGACCAACCAGATTGTCAACGCGTTTCGCTGCCGGCGTTTCGCGGGCGGTCGCCCAGTT
>JAPLOC010001219.1:6968-16307 GCA_026692825.1 Planctomycetota bacterium
ACGGCTTCATCTGGCGTGGTTGGGGGTCGATTGTCAGGGTCGCTTCCGGGTTGGTCTCTGGCACAAGTTCGTACTGAATCGCACCGAGAGCGGCTTTGCACGCGTTCAGGACCGCCCTGAGAACGTCGGATTTCTCTGGCGAGTTGGGAAGGACTCGCACCAGACACAACATCAACGCATAAAAATGACGCAGAATCTCGACGGCGTTGATCTGCTTTCGGTCGTCAATCGGCGCGGCCTGTGTCATGGGATTTCCCTCCCTCGATGATCTTTGGTTATCCGGAACAGTTCAGGCGGACGTCTGGCCGTCGTGGATCTTCCAGAGATCTTCCCAGCGGTAACGATTCTGAGACGCGACGGGGGGTTCGACTCGTTTGATCCGTCCCGCAGACAGCAGCAGGAAAAGTTTCGCTCGCGAAACGGCCAGGAAGGCAATCGCCTGTTGAGTCGTCGCCAATCCGGTTTTCGGCCAGCCGCCGACAGGTTCCAGGTTGATCGGACGCCGGGGCGATTGTCTCGCTTTCGGCCGTTTTGTTCGCTGTTTGGTTGCCATTCGTTTGGTCTCCGTTGTTGCTGTCAACGAGTCAAAGCATATCCGTGTTTTCGCGAATCGCTCAAAATTCTGGCGGCCTGAACTCGCTCAACAACAGGCCAAAAACCGGAGACTACCCGGTGACTACTCGGAGACTACCCGGTGACTTCCTTGAAATATTTCCCGCAAATTCGATCTGGACGGGCGGTTTTGGCTTGACAGGTAGTCTCAACCGGTCGCGTTTCGTCCAGTTTGCGGAGTCGTTGATCCGATGTTCCCGAAGCGGTTTTCGGGGAGTCGACGTGTTGGGGGTCGATCGGTCGGGAATCGCGACCCGACTGGGGACCGCCGTTAGCCGGATCGTTAGCCCGCCATTGCGCCCGACCCGTAAAACAGATACTGAACACCGCACGCCTGCCGATTCCGTGGACAGTTCAGGGCGCTTCAAGACTGGCAAAAGGGTCTTTTAATCCGTAGGTCCTGGGGTCGAGTCCCAGCCGAGTCACTTGTTTTGAAGGGGTTTTCGACACTTTCAGGGCCGGCACTGACAACCATTCCCACCAGAATTCCGCATGAGCGCGATTCCGCAGGAACTTGTCGACCGAATGATGGCGCTCTCGGGTCGGCATTGCTATATCTGCCGCCGGTTCCGACCGACGAAGCTCCAGGTCCATCACATCGAGGAACGGGGTAAAGGTGGCGACGACTCAGCAGACAGAGCGATACCGACGGAGAATCACTGATGTTTTTTGACATTTTCTCGAAGCGTGGCAAGGCGTTGCCAGTTGTCTTCTAGTACGTCGACTTGCCCGAGAGATTCCGAAATCAGGTGATCTGGCTTTTTGGCGACACTTTCGGCGTACACGCCCAATCGGGCGGGTATTCCGATTCATTCGTTGCGGAAGATGTAATGGGTTTCGTCAAAAAGGTGATTTGTAGCGAGCACGGTCTGCCGGGGCTAACCGGAAAGCAAGATGCCGTGGTCGACGTATCTGAGTTCTTTTTAGAATGCGACGACGTCGGAATCTCGCTCGATATAATCGAACAGGTGTTTTTCGGACTTTCGCATCATGCTACCAGTCGACCGTCAGTGCACCTTAACACGAGCACCTTTCCAAAGTTTGTCGACACACTGAACCATCGATTCCGCGAAAACGGTCTCGGGTACGAGTTCAATATCGACGCTCTTCAAATCATCCGCGTCGACAATCAGGCGATCCACCAGAGCGCAATTCAACCCGCCCTCCAGGTTCTCGCCGCCCGGGAGTACACGCACGCAAACGCAGAACTGATCGCCGCGTTCAACGACTACAAAAAAGGCGACTATCCCGACTGTCTCGTGAAGTGTTGCTCCGCGATGGAATCTGTTCTGAAGGTGATCATCAAACGGGAACGCTGGGGCGGAAATGAAGTTGATAAGGAAACAGCCGGCCCCCTGATTGCGAGATTCAGAAACCAAACTGGCCTCGATTCGTTCTTTGAACAGCCGCTGATACTGATTGCCAACTTGCGGAACAAGATCAGCCCGGCACACGGCGCAGGCGACAAACCGAAGATCGTTCCCCAGCATTTCGCCCACTACGCTCTCAACGCGACGACGTCCGCGATACTGCTACTCGACGACCACGCGAAATACGCCAAGAGCGCCGCCGGCCCGTAGTCCGCCACAAAACTGTCAATCGACATTGGATGAGTCACCAAGATCCTGAATCCCGGAACACGTCGCATCGACGATTCGGCTGGAATCCATCTATTGCCTCCGATACGATAATGCGTTGTGCGCGGCTCTTTCCGATCACGTTCCTCGACCGTCGCCCCTTTTGTGACCCCGCCTGGGAGGCACCTCATGCCCCACGCTTCCGCTTCGACCGCTTGGACGCACCCTCGATTCGCGAGGCGAACCGTTGTTCAGGCGGGAGCGATCGGACTGTTGGGGTTGTCGCAGAGTCAGAGAAACGCGCTGCGGGCGGCTGATGGCGACAATCACCCTGCGACCGCCAAGTCGTGTATCTACATTTTTCTCTCCGGCGGGCTGGCCCAGCACGAAAGTTTTGACCTCAAGCCACAGGCGCCGGCTGAGGTGCGCGGCGAGTTCCAGCCGATCGCGACCGCGACGCCCGGGATTGAAATCAGTGAGCATCTGCCACGACTGGCGCAGCGGAGCGACGACTGGGCGCTGCTTCGCTCCCTGACGCATCCCACGAATGACCACACGCTGGGCCACTATTTGATGCTGACCGGGCGCAGTGTCGCTGCTCCGGGATATAGTGGCGAACGAAAAACGACGTCGTCGGATTGGCCGTCGATCGCCTCGGTCGTGGGAGATGCGCTCCCTGCCCGATGTCAGAATCTGCCCCGGTCGATCGTTCTGCCCGAACGGCTGGTTCATTGGTCGGGAGGCGTGATTCCGGGGGCGTATGGCGGCCAAATGGGACGCAAACGGGATCCGTTCTTTGTCGAAGCCTCCCCCTATGGGAATCCGTTTTGGCGCGGTGCCTATCCGGAATACACCTTTCCGAACGAATCGAAGAAACCCCCCATTAGTCCCGACGCCCGCATGTATCAGGCCCCCGAGATCTCGCTCGCTCCTGGACTGACCGCTGGTCGGCTGGTTGACCGTGTCGCGCTGCTGCGCGAAATCGACCGGCAGCGACTCGCGTTGGAACAGTCGGCGAGTCTGTCGCGGTACGACGAACACCGGGAATCGGTGGTGTCGCTGTTGGCCGACCCTTCCGTCAGGCAGGCGTTTGACGTGACCCGGGCTGATGAAGCGACTCAGGAACGGTATGGTCGCAACAGTTTCGGCTGGTCGCTGCTGATGGCGTACCGGCTGGTGTCGGCGGGCGTCAATATGGTGCAGGTGAACCTGGGGAGTAACGAGACCTGGGACACGCATGGCGACGCGTTTCCCCGACTCAAAGACAAGTTGCTGCCGCCAACTGACCGGGCGTTGTGCGCTCTGCTCGACGACTTAAAGGCGAATGGGCTGCTCGACAGCACGCTGATTGTGATGGCGGGTGAATTCGGACGCACCCCCAAGATTTCGACCCTTGCCGACTCGTATTTCGGTGCCGGCCGGGACCATTGGGGGGCGGTCCAATCGGTCTTTTTCGCTGGCGGGGGAATTCGCGGAGGAAACGTCGTGGGCGCGTCGGATGCGATCGGCGGGTACCCGGCCCGCGACGCGCAACGTCCGGAAAACATGGCCGCCACGATCTACCACGCGTTGGGGATTCCCCATACCGCAGTCTGGCATGACGATGTCGATCGCCCAAATGCGATCTACCACGGCGAACCGATCCACGAATTGCTGGTGTAAAGAAGTCAACGGCCAGCTAAGAACATGGTGTGGAAAATCGGAGAGGACAATAAAAACAACAGCCCGCTTGGAGGCTAAGTAACAGGATGAAGAGGATGAAAGGGATGAACAGGATGGAGATGCTCGCCATTCCTGCTCTCTGGATAGTTTCCAGACGACGACAGGCAAAATATCCACGGTGGTGCCTCGGACTCAGCCCATTGAATCCATCTCTCCGGCCACGTCGATCAGGATTTTGAGCGTGGGAGAGTTCGCCGCCCGGGTGATCGCGGCGGGGGTCTCCTCCAGTGAAACAGTCGCTTCGACGAGAGGAGCGAGTTCGATCGCGCCTTGAGCGAGAGCGGCGAGCGCCGGGGCGAATGGTCCGCACCGCGATCCAACGACCCGCACTTCATCGATCACCACGGGTGCCAACGGCAGTTTGTGTTCTGCGGCGATGGTGGTCTTGAGAACGACGGTTCCCCCCGGTTGGACGAGCGTCAGGGCGGTGGCCAGGCCACTGCCGGAACCCGTGCAATCGACCACCAGAGCGGCACTGGCACGGGGGGGAGGATTCGAAACGGCGCGGGTGGAAATTCCCAACCGTTCAAGCAACGACATCTTGCGGTGGTGTTTGCCGACGACCGTGACCTGGCAGCCTTGCGATTTCAAAACCTGGGCACACAGATTTCCCAGTCGTCCGTCCCCCAGAATGACGGTCTGTAGTCCAGGGGCCAGGGAAACCTGTTCCCCAATCCGAAAGGCGGCAGCAAGCGGTTCGGTGAAGACCGCCGCCCAGGTGGGGATGGATTCCGGAACGGGGTGAAGATTGCGTTCGGGCAGAATGAGCTGTTCGGCGAAGGCACCGTTTCGTCCCAAAATCCCCAGGACCGAGCGGTGGGGACAGTGATTCGCCAAGCCGCGCAAACAGCTCGGGCAGGAGTGGCAACTGCAGTTGATTTCCCCCACGACCCGTTGGCCGGCGTATCGTCCGGTCTCGGCGATTCCCACGAATTCATGACCGAGAACTCCGCAAAACCCCATGTAACCTTTGGCAAGTTGCAGATCGGTTTCACAGATACCTGCGGCGAGGACACGGACGACGACTTCGCCGACTGCGGGGAGAGGCTCGGTGTACGCGGGGACGAACGAGACCTGTCGACCGAGAAGTTGGACAACGCGCATGGATTGCGGGGTGACGGAGGGGGCTGTGGAGGGGGGAGGAGATCGTCCATTTTGGACGATCTGAGTTTTTTTTGCTTCTGGAGGAGTGTAACTATTGCAGATTCGACTCCCAATTGGGACAATCCCGGACTTTCCCCCAGTTCCGGTCGAACCGGTCGGCCGATGCGTTTGTCAGTTCGAGAGGATGCCACGGTTACGATGGGCACCAGTCGCAAGATCACCGAATCACAGTTGGACAAGGCCAAGGCGGCGCTCAAGTCGCGTGCCGAGGCGTTGAAGTCGAAGGGAGTCGAGGCCAAGAAGTTGAAGCTCGATCCCAAGTGGCGCGAGCTCGACGGAAAGGTCCGTCAGGTGAGCGCGCGCCTCAGAAAGGTCGCCGAGCTGGAAACAACAGCGACCGACCTGGCGCAACACAAGATTGAGCGTCAGGCGCTCTTGGCTCAAAAGCAGATTGAGCGAAAGGCTGGCCTCAAGAAGAAGCGGCCAGACAAGAAGGTCAAAGTGAAGGCGAAGGCGACCGCGACCACGAAAGGTCCTGGCCAGCCGAAGCAAGACAAAGGTGGGAAGTCCGACAAGGGCTCGAAGAAGTAGCGATTCCACGGATTGGAATCTTGAAAGGCCGGTTCATTGAGCCGGCCTGCCCAAGCGGCCCGGTCGCATACCGGGCCGGTTGGGGTGCGTTGGGAGAGGTGACAGAGTGGTCGATTGTGCAGCACTGGAAATGCTGTGTGCGGGAAACCGTACCGGGGGTTCGAATCCCTTCCTCTCCGCTTGTATTTGACGAAGGTTTGAACGGCAGTCCTACCGAGTTGTGGTGCCAACCAGATTTCTGGAGGCGTGCGTTCGGTGCGCCGCATGCGGCACGTCGTGTGTGATTCCAGCTTCCGGAATCCCCGCCTGATCTCAACGGGACGGATTCTCTGATTGACTCAGCAGGGACAACCCGCGATGTCGGCAATTTCACAACCGCTTGGCGACTTTGACAGGCTTTGGGACGAACTGAGAACCGAAGCTCAGAACTCCTCCGAAATCGAACCGTCGGCCGAGCGGTTGATCAGCCGCCTTGTCCTCGACGCTCCCGGTTTCAACGTGGCGCTGTCGAGCATCCTGGCCGACAAGCTCGCGTCGAAATGGATCGCCGAGTCTGAGTTGAAATCGCTGTTTGAAGCGATGTTTCAGACCGACCCCGGTGCTGCCGCCGGTGCCCGGAACGATCTGAGGGCGGTCCGCGACCGCGACCCGGTCGCCCGCGGGGTACTCGTTCCGTTCCTGTTCTTCAAGGGCTTTCAGGCGATTCAGTCGTATCGCCTGAGTCATTGGCTCTGGTCGCGTGAACGGCGTGTCGTCGCCTGTCTGTTGCAGAGCCGAATTTCAGAAGTCTTCGCGGTCGACATCCATCCGGCGGCCCGACTGGGATCGGGGATTCTGATTGACCATGCGACCAGTGTCATCGTGGGGGAAACCGCGGTGATCGAGAACGACGTCTCGATTCTGCACGAAGTGACGCTGGGTGGTACGGGAAAACAGGCCGGGGATCGGCACCCCAAAGTCCGCTGCGGGGTGTTGATTGGTGCCGGCGCGAAGGTGCTGGGGAATGTCGAGATTGGCGAGGGGGCGAAAATCGGCGCTGGCAGCGTGGTTCTCGATCCCGTTCCTCCGCATTGCACCGTCGCGGGAGTGCCGGCGAAAATCGTGTCGCGTTCGGGGGTGCGGATGCCCGCCTTCGAAATGGACCAGCAGTTCCCGCACGAATATGTCGACGGCAGCGGGATTTGACGCGATCGCGGCGGGGTCTTGACGCATTCACCCCCATTTCGCATATTGCTTTAGGCCAACGGTCGCGACTCGCAGTGAGCTGATTTTCCGATCTCCCTAAGGCGAATTGCATGGACCATGAAACGTCTCTGATTTCCACAATTGCAGTGGGGCTGGCGTTCGCCTTCGTCGGAGGATGTTTGGCGTTTCGGCTGCGGCTTCCTCCGCTGGTCGGCTATCTGCTGGCGGGGATCGCTGTGGGGCCCTTCACACCGGGTTACGTGGCCGATGTGCATCTCGCGCCGCAACTCGCCGAGATCGGGGTGATCCTGCTGATGTTCGGGGTCGGGATGCACTTTTCCGTTCGTGATCTGTTGGCGGTTCGGAGTGTCGCCATTCCGGGTTCAATCGCTCAGATTGCGATCGCGACAATTCTAGGCGCGCTGGTGGCTCACTTCTGGGGATGGTCGATTGGCGCGGGTCTGGTTTTTGGATTGGCCTTGTCGGTCGCGAGTACGGTCGTACTGCTCCGCGCCCTGGAAGCCAATGGACTGTTGAATTCCAGCGACGGCCGGATTGCGATCGGTTGGCTGATTGTCGAAGACTTGGTGATGGTATTGGCGCTGGTCTTGTTGCCTGCGCTCGTGGGAATCCTGGAACCCGGGGACGCCGTTGTCGCCCCCCCCGCGGGAAGACTCTGGGTCACAATTCTGGTGACACTCGGAAAGGTGATCGCATTCGTTGTTCTGATGCTCGTCCTGGGAGCGCGATTCCTCCCCTGGGTTCTGCGGCGGGTCAATTTGACCGGTTCCCAGGAACTGTTCACGTTGGCGGTGATCACCCTGTCTTTGGGAGTCGCATTCGCCTCTGCCGAAGTATTTGGTGTGTCATTCGCTCTCGGAGCATTTTTTGCGGGGATCGTGGTCCATGAGTCCGACCTCAATCATCGGGCGGCCGATGAATTGCGCCCGTTTCAGAACATATTTGCCGCCCTGTTTTTCGTCTCGGTGGGAATGTTGTTTGATCCGGCAGTGCTGGTGCGACAGCCGATTCAGGTACTCACCGTCGTGGGGATCATCGTCGTCGGAAAGTCGCTGGCGGCCCTGCTCGTGGTGCTGGTGCTTCGTCGGCCGCTCAGTACGGCGCTGACCGTTTCCGCCGCTCTGGCCCAGATCGGCGAGTTTTCCTTCATCCTGGTCGGGATGGGAGTGAAGCTGGGAGTTTTGACGATCGAGGCCCAGAGCCTGGTGGTCGCAGGGGCGCTCTTATCGATCACGTTGAATCCGCTGGCCTTCCGCTTGTGCCGACTGCGAAAGGCTGCTTGAGTACCGTCTTGCTGTAGCGAACAGACGGTCGTACAAGCTCCCGAGTGAACAAAACGCAACGGGACTCCGCGGTGCTGGATTGTGAACTCAAGATCCAGCATCGCGGAATGTTCGCCATAGAACCCAAGTCGTTCCCGTCAGGAAACCGTCACAGTCAACCGCTTCCTGACGGTCGCGGCTCGGAATGAGCATTTCCGCGGCGACCGGTCGATACTACTTGACTTCGTCGGCGGCGCAGACCCAGTCTTTGAGGCTCGATTCGTAGCTGACCAGCTCATTTGGCTGGAAGTAGACGGCGATTTCTTTTTGGGCCGCTTCGGGGCTGTCGCTGCCGTGCATCAGGTTCATCTGTCGGCTGACGCCGAAGTCACCGCGAATCGTTCCGGGAGCAGCCTGCTGGCCATTGGTCGGACCCATCATGGTGCGGACAACGGCGACTGCATTCGGGCCTTCTGCGACCAGTGCGACAACCGGGCCCGAGGTGATGAACGCTTCGAGCAACGGGTAGAACGACTTCGTCACATGCTCGGCATAGTGCTTCGCCGACAGTTCTTTGGTGACCCGCAGCATCTTGAGACCGACGATCTTGAGTCCCTTCGTTTCCAGTCGCGAGAGCAGGGTGCCGCACAGACGGCGTTGGACGGCGTCGGGCTTAAAAAGAATGAGTGTGCGTTCCATCATGAGTTCCTGTGTGTTCAATGAGAAAGAGGAAAGTGACTGAAATGCCGATTGAACTCCGGAGAGGTCGGCAGCCTGACCAACCGCTGGGTCACAGCGCTATCAATCGACACCGCGAACGGGATCAAAGGAAACCGCGCGAGTCGAAGCCGGTTCAGTGACAAGCCGCGTCTTGTCAACAAAGGTCGCTGAGCCGACATTGCGCGGACTCCGCAGAGACCGAGCATCATCCCACTTCATTCGCCAGAGTTTGCGCCGCTTTGGATGGTGCGGGCATTCTGGAATGTTGGGGAGCGGAATCGGGTGCCGGGTTAGCCCTTAAACGCCCCCTGCCGACGACGCACACGACGAAGTTCCGCTTTGAGGGGACTCACGAAGCAGCCGCCCACAACCTTGCCTTCCTCCGGCGCTACTTGCTGGATCTCGGGACGGCCATAGCCGCCCAACCGGTCAGCGCCGTGACGCCCGGTTCCGAATTTCGGCCTGACGCGCTCCTCGCCCTGCTTCTCTCGGCGCACCCGCTCTGGCCACATTTCCGGGAGCGCATTTTGGAGGGAGCTGAGTTC
>JAPLOC010001220.1:0-6380 GCA_026692825.1 Planctomycetota bacterium
AGAAGGACCGCGCGGCCCTCGCGGGTATGACGAAGTCAATCAGGCGCGCAAGGCGGGGAATTTTGGGTGGCCCTATTTTATCGCCAACAACCAGGCGTACGCGGACGTGGATTTTAACACGGGAACGGTCGGGGCCAAGTTCGATCCGCAAGCTCCCGTCAACAACTCTCCCAACAACACCGGGGCGAAAGTGCTGCCCCCCGCGCAGCCGGCATTCATTTACTATCCCTACGGGGATTCGGCCGAATTTCCGGAACTTGGCCAGGGGGGACGGACAGCGTGCGCCGGTCCCGTCTATCACTACTTAGCGGATTCCCGGTCCGGAATCGCGTTTCCCAAAGCGTTCGATCGGTCGCTGTTCATTTTCGAATGGACCCGAAACTGGATCAAAGTGGTCCATCTCGACGATGACAACAACGTGAAGCGGATCGAACCCTTCATGCCCGGCCAGCAGTTCGTTCGGCCGATCGACATGGAGTTTGGTCGAGACGGGGCGATGTACCTGATTGAGTACGGCGAAACTTGGGGACTGAACGCCAACGCCCGGCTGATTCGGATCGACTACGTGAGCGGAAACCGCCTGCCGGTGGTGGTGGCCGCCGCCGAGAACAACATCGGTAAACAGCCGCTGGAGGTGTCGCTGTCGAGCAAGGGGACGTTCGACAAAGACGCCGGGGATGAATTGAGTTACGAATGGAAACTGATCCGGGCGACCGTTCCCAACTCGACACCCAGAGTTCTGTCGCGCGAAGCGAACCCCAAGGTGACGATCACAGAGCCGGGGGTTTACAACGTCGAATTGGAAGTAACCGACTCGCACGGCGGAAAGCGGGCGGCCGCGGTGCCGGTCGTGGTGGGGAACGCGCGACCGACCATTCGATTCGTGGAACCCCAGGCGGGGGACTTCTTCGATCCCGAACAGCCGATCAGCTACAGCCTGATCGTTGAGGATGCCGAGGATGGAACGAACGATTTCGACGCGGTGGAACAGGACAAAGCCGAGTACATTGATGCCGGCTCGCCGGCGCGGGTGTCGTTGAACGCCCTGTACGCCACCGGGCCGGTTCCTTCGGCCGATGGAGGGGCGGCGGCCGACCAGGGGCCACCCGGCATGAAACGAATGAAGCGGACCGACTGTTTCAATTGTCATGCCGTCGATCAGCCGCGGGTTGGTCCCCCGTTGCTGGAAGTGGCGAAGAAGTACCGAGGGGTCGAGGGGGCGCTGGAACAGTCGGTCCAGCGGGTGCTGAAAGGGTCGACGGGAGTCTGGGGAAAAATCCCGATGATTCCGCATTCACAGCACACTCCCGACGAAGTCCGCGAGATGGTCGGCTGGATCTACAGTCTCGAACCTGCCGGCCTCGTGCGGATCTTCCACGGATTCGTGGGTGAGATTCCCGTACTAAAGGAAGAGGCGGGGAAGCCGGGGTACTACTCGCTGGAGGCCAATTACGTCGATCGCGGGGCGGGTGACATTCCGCCTCTCACGGCGTCGACCACGCTGCACCTGCGGCGGAGGCTCGTGGAAGCGGAAACCGCCGACGAGATTCATGGTCCACAGAAACTGCAGTCCGGAACCGCTGGCGGCGGGGTTTTTATCGGCGCGATCAACCACGACCACTACCTGCGGTTCAACAGCCTGTCACTCGATCGGGTGAAGAAACTGAAGCTGCGGGTGGCGTCGGCGGGGGCCGGCGGAGAGATTGAAATCCGTCTCGACAAACCCGATGGCGAGCTGCTGGCGAAGGCCGAGATTGAAGTGAATGGTGCCTGGGAGAAATGGTACGAACGGACTGTCGAAATCCCCGCGACGCAGGGGCGACACGATCTCTTTGTGCGATTTGTGAACGCCAGGAATCAGGGGGGGTTGATGAACCTCGATTCGATTTACTTTGAGTCGAATTAGTCCATCAAGGGGTCGCTCAATGAATGTCTCGTTTTACCGCGCCCGCGATACATCTACTCCCGCAATCCGCAGTACGGGTTCGTCTCGCGTTCTTCCCCGACCGTCGTCGGATCGCCATGCCCCGGGAAGACGACCGTGGCGTCGGGAAGAGTGAACAGTTTCTTGCGGATTCCATCGACAAGTACCTGCTGGCTGCCCGCCGGGAAATCGGTCCGTCCGATGCTTCCCTGAAACAGCACATCACCGCCGAGTACGAATTTCGGTTCGGCGGCGTGATAGACGTAGACAATATGTCCAGGGCTGTGTCCGGGGCTGAGGCGGACCTCAAACTCCATGTGGTCGGAAAGCAGCCGGTCGGCGGGGGGGCTGACGAGCGCCATTCCATACGGGGCGCTCAGGTTCAGTTTCGCGTCGGTGAGCATTGGGGCGTCGCCCGTCCCGATCAGAATTGGGATTTCCGGCCAGCGCTCGCGCAGCCCCTCAACGCCGGCGATGTGATCGATGTGACCGTGCGTCAGCAGAATCGCCTCGGGAGTCCAGCCCCGTTTTTCGATTGCGGCGATGATCTTCTGCGGTCCAAATCCGGGATCCAGCACAATACAGCGGTCGCTGTCGGCCGGAGCGACCAGCAGCGTGTTCTGCTGGAATGGCTGTGTGACGAGAATTTCAACTCGGGGCGGGCCAGACATTAAGAATCCGGGGGCTGGAACGAAGTAGTTGTGCGGGTGGTTCGCGTGAACGCGGCTACCACAAGATCAGACTGTCCATTAGAATCCCAGCATAAGCACTTCCCCAGGAATCGCACAGGTTCGGGGTGAGACTGCCCCGAACGCGATCATCTCGACAAAATCCATGTCTGATACTGCACCAACACCAACCGCCGCGGCACCGAAGGCCAACCTGAAAAACCCGATTCTGGCGGGGGTTTTGGCGTTTCTGATCCCGGGTTTGGGACACTATTATCAGGGCCGGCTGTTCAAGGCGGCGCTGTATTTTGTCTGCATTCTGGGAACATTCTTCACCGGATTGCGAATCGGGCACGGTCAGGTCGTCTATTTTCAGTGGGAAGATCCCGAGAACCGGACCTACGCGTATCTCTGCCAGGTCTGGGCGGGGCTGCCCGCGCTGCCGGCGATCGCTCAGACCAAATTTCGCAGCAAACTCGCGTTTGACAGCCGATTTCTGACCGGCGACCTCAATGGCTCCTTTACGGGCGAGCTGAACTACAAAACTGGCAGCGGTCGGCTCGAAGGATCGATCGCGATTCCTCAGGCGGCGATCAATGGCGAAGGGAACAACGCCGCGAAGTTCACGGGAACTCTGACGACCGACGAAGGGACTACGCCCCTGGAAGGAACCGTCACCCGATGTTCCATCGAGTCGCAGGTGGCACCGAATCGGGACCGGGGATTTGAGGGGTTTTTCCAGGGAGAGCTTCCCGGAAAATCGGGAGATCCTCCCACTCCCATCGCGGGAAGTCTGAAGGGGAGCGTCCCGAGGCCACTTTGGGACTGGTACGAGGTTCCGTTGAATGACGCCCACGGGAATTCGGAACTCGACCGAGCCCACCGTGAACTCGGCTCCCGATTCGAATTGGGTGTGGTCTACACCATGATCGCCGGCCTTCTCAACGTGCTGGCGATCTTCGACGCGGTCTATGGTCCGGCCTATGGTGATGAAGAGCCCCGTCCACCCGACCCGAATCAACCGGCCCCAGGCAAAGCCACCTGATCCCCTCTTTCTTCTGACAGGAGACGTCCGATGAATCACTGGTTGACATTGGCGGCCGGCTTCGAAGGGATCGGCCTGACGCGCAGTTGGTACGCCATTCCATTGATTGTCGTCATCAGTCTGGTCTATAGCGCCAGTCGGCACGAATCGTCCGAGCTGATCGTCCGCCGCGCGCTGCGGCTGGCGTTCACGATTGGCGCGTTCATGTTCGCGGTGATGCTTGTGCTGCTGTTTTTGTCGCGCAATGCGTAGCGGGTGATGACGACGCCCGACTCCCGCCGACTGCGCGCGATTCCGTCGGTGGGAGAGATCCTGTCGCAGGCCGCTTGCGTTGAACTCATTGATCGACTGGGGCGGGAACCGACTGCGCGATTCGCCCGGGAAGCGGTGGACGCGCTGCGAAACCTTATTTTGGCGGGGGATCTCGACGAGCAGATCTCGCGGCCTGAATTTCTGGAAATCGTGCTTCGTGACATTGATGATCGGGTGACACGACACGAATCGTGCCGACTGGGGCCGGTTATCAACGCAACCGGGGTGATTTTGCATACCTCGCTGGGTCGGGCTTCCCTCTCGGAGCGCGCGACCGCCGCGTTGGTTGCGAATTCCCGTGGCTGCAATCTCGAGGTCGCAATCGATTCCGGGGAACGGAGCCAGCGGGGAGATCAGTTGCTGTCGGCGTTTCGGGATCTCACAGGAGCCGGAGGGGCGCTGGTGGTGAACAACAACGCCGCCGCCACGGTTCTGGCGCTGTCGGCGCTGGCGAAAGGTCGCGAAGTCATCATCTCGCGTGGACAGTTGATCGAGATCGGCGGATCGTTTCGGCTTCCCGAGATCTTCGCCGCCAGCGGGGCGGTCTTGCGGGAAGTTGGTGCGACAAATCGCACGCACGTCCCCGATTATGCGCGGGCGATCACAGCCGCGACCGCGGGGATTCTGCGAGTGCATCCGTCGAATTATCGCATTGAAGGATTCGCGCACTCCCCGGAAATTGGCGAACTCGTCGAACTCGCGCGACAGAATGGCATCTGGGCGATCGATGACATTGGCAGTGGCTGCCTGGTCGACACGACCCGGTTCGGCTTGCCGAAAGAGCCGACGTTCGCCGACAGTCTGCGGGCGGGAGCCGATCTGGTTCTGGGAGATCGGAAGAGCACACGCGGACTTGATCGAGACGCTCCGTCGGCATCCGCTCGCCCGGGCGTTTCGGATCGACAAACTGACTCTCGCCGCCTTGCAGGCGACGCTCGACTCGTACCTGCGTGGGGCAGAATTCGCCGAGATCCCGACGTTACGACTGCTCTCGACCCCGGTCAGCGAACTCGTCGAACGGGCCCGTCGGATAGTCGCGTTGTGGGAGGCTGTTGGGAGTCGTCCGACGGACAGTGCAGGTCTCGACGCCAGGAGCCGGTTGCGGATCGATGTCGTCCAGGGTCGCTCGCCGGTCGGCGGGGGCGCGCTTCCGGTCGCCACACTGCCAACGGCGGTCATTCGCATTGCGGGTGACCGCCGGTCCGCGAGCCAGTTGGCTCGTCAATTGCGGCTTGGTTCGCCGGCCGTGTTCCCCCGCATTGAAAGTGACCATCTGTTGCTCGATTTGCGCAGTGTGCTGTCGGACGAGGATTCTCAACTGGTCGTCGCGCTGCGACAGATGGCGCTACTAGTCAGTCATCAAACGAACGGGTTGGGAACCGGGGAAAGAGGCGGCGATGCCAACTGACACCGAACGAATGCCGGAGGGTCCGTTTGCAGGGTCGACCTGCCTCGCCGGGCCTGGCGGGCCGTGGATGCAGGGACGAATTCGCCGAGTCAATGAGGATGGGACGTTCACGATCGAGCCAGATGAGAAGCCACTGCTCGTGATGCCGTACTGGTATGGAGTCACTCAGGCGGAAGTGTCGTTCCACGATGTCGAACTATTTCCGGAAGTTTTTCGTCGGCTCACCGCGCAGGGGAAGGGGTTGAATGTTCACCTGTTTGGGGAAGCACTCCGGAAACTGGGATTCGGCAGCGGGGACAATGACATCGTGTCATTCTGGAGTGACACGTGCGTTTCGTTGTTCGGGCTGGCGGCCGACCGGGCCAAAGCGGTCACGCTGGACCAACAGCAGAGTTATCAGCTCTTTCGGCAGGCGCGAGTCAGTGCAAAGCAACTGCAGCGGGCGTTGAACCGCACTCCTGAGATGAAAGCGTGCTTCAAGCCCTATTGGAATCTGACCCGCATGGGAGGACGCGACACGGACGAGGTCGCGCGGGAGGTCACTCAGAGCGACGCGTTTCGGTCGCTTGGCATATCAGACGAAATCGACGAGGCGGCAGTCGCACAACTGCGGGGGCTGGAGTCGACGCACCAGTTCCGATTCCCGGCGGCACTGTGCTCACTTCTCAGTCGGAGGAACTGTGAAGGGGCCATCCATAATGTTCACCCCAACAACCCCGACCTTGTCACCCCGAGGCATACGGACTGGGATTTTCAATCGAATCTGCGAAGCCAGGGAATCGAGGGGGGATTTGGTGTTTTGCTGCTGTTGCCACCCCAGGGGGACTTCGCGTGGTACGCCGTTTTTGATGACGGGGATGTCGAACCGCGGATCTACCTGCAAGAGTACGATGAGACCAATTCGTTGTGGCGTTTTGTCGCGTCCACTTTGAGCTTCTTCCTCTGGGATCTGGCCCAAACCGGCCTCGCGTGGCATCGTGAAACGGAATTCGCTGATTCTCCGCGCACGGAAGTAACTGATAT
>JAPLOC010001220.1:6436-13932 GCA_026692825.1 Planctomycetota bacterium
CGCTCGGTAACATGGCAACCCAGAGACCTCATCCGGTGGTTGAATTGGCGAACCACGATACAATGCGGGATCTCGTACTCATTGGTGCCGGTCACACGCATCTGCATGTGATGCGAATGTGGCGGATGCGGGCCATCGACAACGTCCGGCTTACCGTGGTTTCACCATTCGGCCGCGCGACGTACAGTGGCATGCTGCCGGGAACACTCGCGGGATTGTATCGACCCGAGGAAATGGAGATTGATCTGTGGCGCTTTGTCCCCGCCTGTGGTGGCCGGTTGATTGTCGCGGAGGCGGTGGGGCTGGATCCAAAGAATCGGCAGCTTGAACTGGCCGACCGACCGCCGATTCGGTTTGATGTCGCCTCGGTTGGGATCGGATCGGTTCCATCGACTAAGAACGTGGTGGGACCGGTGCAATTGGGGGAGGGTAACGTGGATTTCAATCCGAGTTACCCTCGGGTGATCCGAATCAAACCGATGGCGACGTTTCGAGAGCGGCTCGCGACCGCCGTTCGAAATGTTGTGTCGTTCCGGTCAATCGGCAGCACAAACGCGACGCAATACATCGATTCTCATACCTCGCCGCTCCGCCTGACGGTTGTCGGAGGAGGCGCGGGGGGGATCGAAATCGCCCTGGCGGCTGAAGTCTGGCTGCGGTCTCAGAAGGTAGTTAAATCCATTCGCTCGGTCCGTCGCGAGTTCGAGAATCGTGGAATTGAACTCCGTCTGAACAGTCGTGTGACAGCGATCAGCCTTCGCACCCCCGAGCCGCCGCAACTCGGAATGGAGCCTGTTGTTCTCACACTCGACGGGGGCGAATCGATTGAAGCCGATGTGGTGATTTGGGCGACTGCGGCGGCGGCCCCTGCAGTACTTGAGCGGTTTCAACTCCCCCGTGGCCCGAGTGGTTTTCTCGCGGTGCGACCGACACTCCAGTCCACGGGGGGGGCACCCGTGTTCGCCGTCGGGGACACGGCCGATTTTCAGGATCACCCTGTGCCGAAGGCGGGAGTGTACGCGGTGCGACAGGGGCCGGTGCTGTGGGAAAACCTCAACCGGTTCTTCGCAGGTCGCGAGCTGGTGAACTCCGTGCAGCAGCGCGGTTTTCTGTCGCTGCTTTCGCTGGGTGACGGGAGGGCGATTGCCGACTATCGCGGGTGGTCGGCGACGGGCCGCTGGGCCTGGCGCTGGAAGGACTGGATCGACCGTCGATTCATGAAGATGTATCGGGACGATTCACCGCTCTCGGCAGTGGACAGTTCGGGACCACAATCGGCGTCGATGCCAACTGACAGCGGCCGCAGAATGCCAAACCCCATGCGGTGTGCTGGCTGTGGCGCGAAAGTGTCTGCGGATGTGCTGAATGCCGTTTTTGAGCGCCTTCGTCGAGAGGGCCACGGCGGTGTCGTCGGTGAGGCAAGGTTTCTGGACGACGCGTATATTCTCCCTCGGCAATCGCCGCCTGTGGACGTCTTCTCGGTCGACTTTTTTCCGTCGTTTCTCGACGATCCGTATCTTTTCGGTCGAATCGCCGCCCTGAACGCGCTCTCAGACATTTGGGCGATGGGGGCCATTCCCAATGGCGGATTGGCGATCATCACATTGCCTGTTATGGACGGTGAACAGCAGTCGGAACTGTTGTATCAAATCCTGGCGGGAGGGCTGACTGAACTCACTACCGCGGGGGCTACGCTGTGGGGTGGGCACACGACTGAAGGCCCGCAGCTTGTCGCCGGCTACAGTGTCGCGGGACGACTCGACAACCACACTCCCTTCCGTAAAGGAAATCTCTTTCCGGGAGACCAACTGATTCTGACGAAGCCGATCGGAACCGGTGTGATTCTGGCGGCACAGAGGGGGGGCACGGCCCCTGCGCACGCCATGGAATCGGCGTTGTCATTCATGCTGCGCGGCAATGGGACGGCTGCCGCGATTGCGCGGGAATTCGATCTCACCGCCGTGACCGATGTCACGGGATTCGGTCTCGCCGGCCACTTGCTGGAAATGCTCGAAGCGAGCGGCTGCTCGGCGCGATTGAACCTCAATGCGATTCCAGTTCTCTCCGGATTTGAGGAACTCGCGGCGGCTGGTTTTGAAAGCAGTCTGGCCCCAGGCAATCGCGCGCGATGCCAGGGACTGCTCGCCGACGACCCGGCGCAGACTCGATCACCACGCTGGCCGGCGTTGTTCGATCCCCAGACCTCAGGAGGCTTGCTGCTGGCAGCACCCATGGACCGTGTGTCGGCCTTGATCGAGCGCTTGCGCGATCGTGGCGAGATCGCGGCGACAATTGTCGGTCACGTGACAGAGCGTGAGGATACCCCTGTTCTGCGGGTGGGTAGCGTGCCGACTTGACGGGCGACTGTCAAACTCGGTGCGCGACATGCAATGCGGAAGGCCCGTCGCGTGGATTTTATTCCACGCGACTCTCCCCAAGCATCCAAGCGACCCTCCACGAGTCGGGGGTGTTGATTATTCGGGCCTGCCTCGTGTGTGGCATTTTCGCCCGCCCACAGTAGCGCAATTGCGTACATCGCATCGCAACGCGGGGGTCGCTTCATTTTTGCCACGGCATCCATCACAATGCCCCCCTTGTCAGAACGCCACTCCGCCAACCCCTCCCCTCCAACTTCGTGTGATCTGCGACAATGTCCCAGAGTGATATCGGTCTCGTCGGCCTTGCCGTCATGGGTGAAAACCTGGTTCTCAACATGGAGAGCCGGGGCTACCAGGTCTCCGTCTTCAACCGCACGGTGACGAAGGTCGATGAGTTCGTCGGCAAGAATCCGGGCAAGAAGCTGAAGGGGTGCCAATCGCTGAAGGAACTGGTCGACCGGGCGATATTCTCATTGACGGGGGAAATACCTACTTCCCCGATTCCAACCGTCGCACGGTGGAAGTCGAAAAGGCCGGACTCCTGTTCTGTGGAACGGGTGTTTCGGGCGGTGAGGAAGGAGCCCTCAAAGGCCCCAGCATCATGCCGGGCGGTTCGGTGGCGAGCTGGCCCCACGTCAAAGAGATCCTGCAGAAGATCAGCGCGAAAGTCGGTCCCAACCACGACATTCCCTGCTGCGAATGGGTCGGTCCCGCCGGTGCCGGTCACTATGTGAAGATGGTTCACAACGGGATCGAATACGGCGACATGCAGTTGATCTGCGAAGCCTATTACATCCTCAAGAACGCGCTGGGACTGACCAACGAAGAGCTGTACCAGGTGTTCAAAACCTGGAACGAAGGGGAGCTGGAAAGCTACCTGATCGAGATCACTCGGGATATCTTCACAGTGATCGACCCCGACACGGGCGACCACCTTGTCGACAAGATTCTCGACACCGCCGCTCAGAAGGGGACCGGCAAATGGATGAGTCAACATGCCCTCGATCTGGGGGTGCCGACGACTCTGATCACCGAGTCGGTGTTCGCCCGATGTCTGTCGGCTCAGCAGCCAGCCCGGGTACGCGCTTCGAAGGTTTTCCCTCCTCCGACGAAGCGCTACACGGGCGATAAAACCCAGTTCATCGAAGAGATTCGTCAGGCGCTGTACGCCTCGAAAATCTGCAGTTACGCTCAGGGTTTTGTCCAACTCGAAGCGGCGGCGAACGAGTTCAAGTGGGATCTGAATTACGGCAATGTCTCGTTGTTGTGGCGCGGCGGGTGCATCATCCGGGCTCGGTTTCTGGAGGACATCAAGCGGGCGTTCGACAAGAACCCGAAGCTCGAAAATCTGCTGCTCGATGACTTCTTCGCCGCCGCGATTCGCAAGGCGGAACCCGGCTGGCGACATGCCGTCGCGACCGCCGTCGAACTCGGCCTGCCGGTTCCGGGCTTCGCCGCGGCTCTGTCGTACTTCGATGGCTACCGTCGCGATCGGCTTCCCGCCAATCTGCTGCAGGCCCAGCGCGATTACTTCGGTGCCCATACCTACCAGCGGACAGACAAAGAAGGGGCGTTCCATACCGATTGGATTCGCGCCCGGAAACTCACCTGAAACAGGTCGCCGTGAGTGCCACACCTCGCCAGATCACGGTCCAGTTTCTGGGGACCGGTGGATATCACCCCAACGACCGTCGGCACACGCAGTGCGTGCTGCTGCCGGAAGTGGGGCTGGCGTTTGATTGTGGCACCTCGGCCTATCGACTGCCGAAATACCGTCAACGCGATGAACTGACCGTCGTGTTGTCCCACGCGCACCTCGATCATGTGGTCGGGTTGACCTTCCTGCTTGTCCCGTTGATCAAACAGCAGTTCACCCGGATTCGGGTGCTGGCGGCGGAAGAACATCTGGAGGCGGTCGAGCGGCATCTGTTCGCCGAGCCGTTATTCCCGGTGATGCCCGCGTTTGAATTCTCGCGTCTCCCCAAATTCCTGAATGTCGACGGGGGTGGGGTCTTGACGCATACCCGGCTGTCCCATCCCGGCGGGTCGGTCGGATATCGCATCGACTGGCCCGACCGGTCGCTGGCGTACATCACCGATACGACGGCGGGAGACGGATTGGACTACTGCGAGTTCATTCGTGGAGTCGACTTGCTGGTCCACGAGTGCAACTTTCCCGACCGCATGGCTCAGTATGCGAAGCCCACAGGGCACAGTCACACGACACCTGTCGTGGAACTTGCGAAACGAGCTGGAGTCGGCCGGCTCTGCCTGACGCACATCGATCCTCAGGAATCCGGCGACGACCCGATTGGACTGGCCGCCGCCCGGGCGATCTTTCCGCGAACGGATCTGGCCGAGGACTTGATGGCCGTTTCGTTGCCGGCCCGAAACTTCCGCGAGTCGGCGACGTGAACGAATCGCCGGTCCCCGCGCTGATCTGCCCGTCGTGTCGAGGGACTCTGATCGACGCCGGCCATTGGTCGGCGACGTCCAATGCGGGAGAGGTGATCACCTGCCCGGGGTGCCGACTGGAAATTCCGGTCAGGTCCGGTATCCCCCGGTTTGTGCAATCGCAGCATCTGGAGAGTTTCGGTCGACAGTGGAATCGGTTTGAAGTCGCGCATGACGACGAAGACCGGGCGACCTTTCAGGCGAAGACGGGAGTCCCGCTGGCGGAACTCAAGGGGCTTTCGGGACTGGACGCGGGATGTGGCGGGGGGCGGTACAGTCGGGTGGCGGGGGAAGCGGGGGCCAAGGTCTGGGGAGCCGACCATTCGCACGCCGTCGACAAAGCCGCTGCGCTGTGTGGCGTCCTTTCTGAAGTCCGCTTCGTTCAGGCCGATCTCAAACGGCTGCCGTTCCCCGAGCGTTCATTCGATTTCGTGTTTTCGATTGGCGTGATGCACCACGACGTCGACACGCGGGCGGTCTTCGACGCGGTGGCGAAACTGGTTCGGCCGGGGGGGCGGTATTCGGTCTGGTTGTATCGACGGGGAACGCTGGTGCGAATGGGGGGCCTGGTTGGGAGGAGTGCCAATCGTCAACCGTACACTCAACAAAATCGTGAATTTTAGCGCTCACCCAGTGCGCGAAAATCGCGTATGCGACACATTCGACTGGTACGCGCCCATGTACCAGCATCATCATACAACGGCCGAGTTGCTGAGTTGGTTCGAGGTGGCGGGGTTTGAAGACCTCCGCGTGCTGCCTCCAGAAAAGACCGGCCGGCTGTATCGCTGGACCTACGAACAGAATCTGTTGATTGGCAGCGGAGTGAATGTGCAGGGACGGCGTGTGTCCCCCAGTCGTTGATTACCGAGTCACCGCGATGAGTGGAACGTCATGGAACAGCCGTCAACAGACACCACGGGACGCCTGGGGCGGCTCGGGCGTCTGACGCTGAAAGAGCTGCGGGAGATTCTGCGCGACCGGCGTACGATTCTCACGTTGATTCTGATGCCGTTGCTGCTGTATCCCGTATTGTCCGTGGCATTTCAGCAGTTCTTTCTGTCACAGCCCCACCCGACGCGCGAGCAGGTCTACACCATCGCGGTCCGCAATCCGGACGAGGGACAGTTCCTGATGTCCCTGATGAAGCAGGGGGGACTGAATTTCGACGGCGACATGACCAGCAACGTGTCGGCTCAGACGAAGTTTACCGTCCAGGTCGAAGAGGATCCGGAAGAAGCGGTGTCGTCGGGACGGGCGGATGTCGTGGTCAGAACCCTGGGCGACTTTCGCCGCGCTTTTGATCCCCGCCAAGACCTGGCGATCGACCTTGAATTGTTGTCGTCCCCCGACTCCGCCGGCGGCAAGGATGCCAGCGACCGGGTGTTTGAATCGCTAAGGAACGCCAGCCAGTTGCTGCTGGAGACTCGGCTCAAGGCGCTTGGGGTGCCACAGCGCGCCCAGCCGATCATGACCCAGCGCCGGTCGTTAAGTTCGGCGACGACGGAAACCCAGCCGAATTCGATGATCGCGGTCATCCCATTGATTCTGACGCTGATGACAGTCACCGGGGCGGTGTATCCGGCGATCGACCTGACTGCCGGGGAGCGGGAACGGGGAACATTGGAAATTCTGGTCGCGGCCCCCATCCCACGGCTGAGCATGCTGATCGCGAAATACGTTGCGGTTCTAGTGGTCGCGCTGCTGACGGCCGCCGCCAATCTGACGATGATGACAATCACCATCCGAATGAGTCCGCTGAGCCAGACAGCGTTCGGAGAACTGGTGATGTCGCCCACGATTGTCACTGCGGTGTTCGCGCTGCTCCTGCTGTTCGCCGCCTTTTATTCGGCGGTCCTGCTGGTCGTCACCTGCACCGCCCGCAGTTTCAAGGAAGCGCAGGCGTACTTGATTCCGCTGATGCTCGTGTCGCTGGCACCGGGGCTGTTGTGTCTGATGCCGAATGTGGAACTGACCGGCTTGCTGATGGTGACACCGCTCGCGAACATCGTACTGCTGGGGCGGGACTTGTTGACGCAGAAGGCGACGATTGGAGCGGCGACGGCGGTGGTGGGCTCGACGGCGTTGTATGCCGCCACCGCGATCGGCGTCGCGGCCCGAATCTTCGGAGCCGAATCGGTACTCTACAGCACCGCGTCGGGCTGGGGCGATTTGTGGCGGCGGGCGCGGGTATCGCAGACGGCTCCGTCGATGACCGCCGCTGTGGTGACGATCACCGTGATTTTTCCGCTGTTCTTTCTGATGCAGGGAATCGGGAATTGGTTCCCGAGTCTGGAGGGGCGGCTGACGGTTGGGGGCGTGATTCTCGCCCTGGCGTTTGGCCCGATCCCAGGGCTGGTCTGCTGGATCCGGCGGTTGTCGATCGCTCCCTGGTACGCGGTTCGCCCGGCGTTCGTCGTCTGGCCGGGGTTAGTGCTATTGGGAACGTCACTGTGGGCGCTGGACCATGAGCTGCTGATTGCGATCGCAGCGGCGCGAGGAGTTGATCTGCGGTCGCTGCTGGAACGGCTGGCGACCTACGCCGGCGGCTTTCGGGAAGTGCCGGTCGGCTGGATTGTGTTACTGATCGCGTGCGTCCCAGGGGTCTTTGAAGAGTTCTTCTTCCGCGGATTTTTGTGGTCCGCCATCGAGAAAGAAAAAGGCTGG
>JAPLOC010001221.1 GCA_026692825.1 Planctomycetota bacterium
GGTCGTAATAGGCGTCTTCTTCGAAACTGACCGGTCGGCCATCGAGAAACGAGACCTTCCCGTCCAGCACCCCGGTGTCCCCCGTCCCCAGAACGTAGCGGCACGCGACCAGCGGCAACCATAGAAAATCGTCGCTGAAATGCGTTCGCACGCCGCGTCCAAATGGTGGATGCCACCAATGCTGCACGTCCCCCTGTTCGAACTGATGTGCCGCGCAGAGTAAGAGATGTTCTCGAATCAGATTCGGCGTGGCGTACAGCAAGGCGGCGGAGTCTTGCAATTGGTCGCGAAAGCCAACGGCTCCTCCCGACTGATAGAAACCACTGCGGGCCCAGAACCGACACGCCAGCGTCTGATACAGCAACCAGCCATTGGCCAACAGATTCACCGCCGGGTCGGGGGTTTCGACGTGAACCGCCCCCAACGTGCGGTTCCAAAAACTCCAGACCCCTTCCAGCACCTGCCGGGCCGCGCCGGGAGCGCGGAACCGCTGGATGATTCGGCGGACATCGTCGACCGACCGGGCCGCGCCCAATGTGAACACGACTTCGCGTTCGCAACCGTCGGCCAGTTCAAACGCCACCTGCATCGCGCCGCACGGATCGAGCCCCGCGCCCACCCGCCCCGAGAGCCGGGTCCGGGTGAGGGCGGCCGGCTGTGCCAGCGTTCCGTTCCGCCCCAGGAATTCGGTCCGGTCTCCGGTGACACTGCGCGTCGGGTCGTTGACATCGCAAAACGCGATCCGGTCCGAAAATTCCATGCTGTAGGGATTCCGCGCCAGCATCGCGCCGGTCGCCGGGTCGATCTCCGTCACCACATTCATGTGCGAACGCGATCGCATCTCCCCCAAAACCCACTCAGTGTACGCCGTCGCCGACAGTCGCCGAAGTCGGCCCGAGGTGTTGCGGACTTTCAGAACGGCGAATTTGATCGGCTCATCCTGGGCGACATAGATCCACAGCTCAGAACTGAGACCGCTCTCGGAATGTTCGAAAACGGTGTAACCGAACCCATGCCGGCAGACGTACGGTTGTCCCCCTGGCGCGGGACGCGGTGTCGGTGACCTCCGCTTTCGGAAACGATGGTTCCAAACTGCGCATTCGCCAACACATTCACCCACGGTGCGGGAGTCGTCTGACCCGGGTTGAGTCGAATGACGTATTCACGCCCGTCCGCGGTGAATCCCCCCAGGCCATTGAAGAAGACCGATTCGGGACGGGGGGTCGCGCCGGGTTGTGGAAATGCCGGCCGTCGCACGCGACTGGGGACCAGCTCCGGCATCTTCACTTCCGGTCGCGGTCGCCGTTCCATCTGCTCGGCGAGTGTGCCGTCGGTGTCGACCAGAATCGCTCGGGCAACCGTCTGCATCAAGATGCGGTCCTCGTCCGAGAGCTGTTCCGCCCGGCGGACGAAAATTCCCCCGGGATGGTCGAGCTTCTGCGCTTCCGTGCCGGCGGAAATCAGCCCCAGAATCAGATCCTGTAACACCTGCCGATATCCCGCCGGGCTCTCGTTCCAGATGACCAGATCGACCGCCAGTCCTTTAAGCCGCCAGTAGGCGTGGGCTTGCACCATCTGCCGCACGAGGTCGATCTTTTCCGCGTCGCCGATCCGCAACAGAACAATCGGCAAATCGCCGGAGATTCCGTGGCCCCAGAGACCGTATTGCCCGCGCTGGTTCCGCAACAGGACGGAAGGGGCGGCACGTCGGGCGGGGTTTGCGTACACAATCGCGCTCGCCAGTCGACCAAACAACTGCGCGTTCGCTTCGGTCGCGTTCAACTGGCTCAACAGAACCTGGCCGTGCGTCCAAGACATCTCGAACGCGCGATCGGCGAGGTGTCGGTCGTGGTACTTGTCGATCAACACCACCGCTTCAACACGCGACTCGGCCATCCCCGTGACAATGTCCACCACAACCGACTCTTCCGGTGCGAGAGACAGCCGTCGACGGATCGCGACAATCGGATCCAGCACTGACCCAGCGCTGTTCGACAGCGCCGCTCCACTCGCCAGCGCCGCAGGAGAAGCCGTGTTCTGTCCGCGACCGATGAATTGCAGACGATCGGTTTCATACGACGCCTCTCCCGCCAGTCCGCCGCGAACCGCCATCAGATGCAGCATGAACGGGGGTTGTTCCTGATGCGATCGTGGCCGGCGCGTGCAGAGGATCGCCTGTCGCGAATCAACGATCTCGGTCTGCACGAACAGATTCGAAAACGCCGGATGCGCCGCGTCGGCGATCGCCGGTGCCAGCACGACCTCGGCATAACTGGTCAGGTCGATCGTCCGC
Organism: Planctomycetota bacterium; assembly: GCA_026692825.1. Classification (GTDB taxonomy): domain Bacteria; phylum Planctomycetota; class Planctomycetia; order Planctomycetales; family Planctomycetaceae; genus UBA10511. Next base: position 2,294 of record JAPLOC010001221.1, read on the forward strand.
ACGGCTCGCGAACGGTTCGTGATCGTGGTGCGGCGGATTTCGACGTCATCTTCAGGCGAGACAACGATTTCGGTGTGCAGCCGAATATCGCCGTCGCGCCGACGAAACTCCGCCCGGCTCTGTGAGAAAATCGCCTCGTACCGTCGCGCCGACTTCAGTGTCGGTTGATACGCCGTCGACCAGACTTCGCCACTATGAACATCGCGCAGATAGCAGAACATCCCCGTCTGATCGAGAGTCGCGTCTTCACGCCACCGCGTGACGGCGAGCCCCTTCCAATGACTGTAACCTCCCCCCGCATTCGTCACCATGACGTGATAACGACCATTGGACAACAAGTTTACCTCCGGGACCGGCGTGTGCGGTGTTGTGAACAACCGCATCAACGATTCCCGGTCTCCTGTTGTCGGCTGCATTCCGGAAACTTCCGCCGCGTGCGGATAGAATGGCACGACACGGGGGATCCGTTCCTGCAGCAGCAGTTCGGCCGCCTGAAATTGCGGATCGGCCGCGAACCGCCGCTGCATAGGCCGGTCAAGTAACCGATACGCCAGTGACAGGAAGGCCATCCCCTGGTGATGCGACATGTGCGAGCGAATCGTGGCGCTCAATTGGCCCGGAGCCAGACGCGATGTCGTGTAGTCGATCGCCTCGTACAGGCCGTATTGGCCAGAGAACCCCAGAGCGACAAGCTGTTCGAGATTCGTGCAGGCCTGATCGGGCGCGACCATCAAGCCCATCGCCGTCGCGTACGGGGCGATCACCAGGTCATCGGCAAGTCCCCGTTTGAATCCAAGCCCCGGCACACCGAACGCGCGGTATTGGTAGTTGAGCTGGGCATCGGTCGCGTTGTATCCCGACTCGGAAACGCCCCAGGGAACTCCCCGCTTCTTGCCGTACTCGATTTGTCGACTGATGACCGCCCGGCACGTCTGATCGAGCAGGGTGTTCGCGTACGAAGGCATCACCAGCGTCGGCATCAGGTACTCGAACATCGAACCGCTCCACGACAGCAGAGCGCTTTGGCTTCCCGCTGTCGTCAAGAGTCGTCCCAGCGCGAACCAATGCTCCTGGGGGAGTTTTCCCTGGGCGATCGCCACAAAGCTGGCGAGCCGCGCCTCAGATGCCAGCAGGTCGTAATAGCTCGCGTCGCGCCGCCGTTCGCTGACGTTGTAGCCAATCGCCAGCAACCGGCGCGACTTGTCGTACAGAAAATCGAACTCCAGGTCGGCCAGCTCAACGCACCGCGTCGACTGTTGTTCCACCGTGAAAATCCGTTCGGCGGCCGCGCGACTGCCGAGCAACAGCAGCGCCCGTAAGTTCGCGAGCCACGCCGCGTCGGCCGGACTGAGTTCCCCCAGCGAACCTGTTCGCCGACTCAGGCAGCAACTCACGGATCCGGGTGACGTCGGCCGCAGACTCGGGAGGCATGTGACCCAAAAAGTCCGCGGGGGTTGCCGAACACTCCAGCCAGGGAGCGATCGACACCAGGTCAGCGTGATGGTCACGACATTGGCGCTCGAGGTCTCGCAGCACACCCGCCAGCTCGGCGGAATCACGCTCGGGGTCTCCGTGCAGCGCCTCGGCTGTGACCGAGATCAGTCGCTGGATCACGTCGTAAATGTGCGTGAGCCGCCGCGGTGCCGTGCCGATTTCGCATTCACGCCGCAAGAGATCCCGCACCCTGTCGGCCCGGTTCACTCCCATCGCCGGTCGCACCGCGCGTTTTCCGTCTGTCGCCGCGCCATCCGACCGCTGCGACAACTCATCGAGAATCTCCAGCGTGACCCGCAGCGAGTTCCATAAGCGGTCGGCGACGATGGGTTGTGTCGGAAGTTCCAGCAGTCCCCGCCGCAGTGTCAACAGATGACCGGCCAGATTCCCGCTGTCGACCGACGAAACGTACTTGGGAAACAGTGGCTGGAGCGTACGGGTGTCGTACCAGTTGAGGAAATGTCCGTGGAACCGCTCAAGCTGGTCCATCGTCCTCAGCGTCTGCTCCGTCCGCCCGATCAATCCTCCGATCGAAATGTAGCCGAAATCGAACGCCGCCAGATTCGACAGGAGCGCGACACCGATATTGGTCGGCGAAGTGCGATGGGCGACCGTTGGCACGGGGTATTCCTGAAAGTTGTCGGGAGGCAGCCAGTGATCCTCCGCCGTCACAAACGTTTCAAAGAACCGCCACGTCTGCCGCGACAACCGATGCAGAAAGAGCGTTTGCTGTTGCGTGAGTTGCTCGTCGCGGGCGCTCGGGGGAAGACTGATCCACCACGCCACCAGCGGCGACAACAGCCACGCCACCAGCAACGGCGACGCGGCCCACAACGCGGTCGGATGGACCACAGCCAGTGCCAGAGCGATCAGGACCGTCAACGCAGGTGAGATCGCCATCGTCCGAACGAAAGCGGCCAAAGACGCGTCACCGTCCCGTTCGGCGTCGCTTGCGGTCTTCCACTCCAGCATTTGCGTGCGCGTGAACAGCATGCGGCCGACTGTTCGCACAATCGCGTCGACGCTGTAGTAGGCTTCATACGGCAGAAACACCACCGACAGCAGCGCCTGGGCCAGGCTGAAACAAATGCTCCCCAGCACTCTCCCGGGATGCGACGCGAGGGGAACGTCGTCGGCCTTGCGAAACAGCGCGACCATTCCCGCTCCGATCGCCGGCACGGTCACAATCCCCAACACCAGCGCCGTCCACATCCACGCGGGAGGAAGCGCCAGCCAACCGATGAGCAACAACAGCCGCAACGCGCTCGGTACAATGCTCCGTCGCAGATTGTCGAGAATCTTCCATCGCGACAGGGCGCTCAACGGATTCGCCACGCGCTCGCCGTTCGCATTCCGAACGAACGGCAGCAGCCAACCCGCGATCTGCCAGTCGCCACGAATCCAGCGATGGCGTCGGCTGACGTCGGTGCTGTAGCGCGACGGATAGCTTTCGTAAACATGAATGTCGCTGACCAGTCCCGAGCGGGCGTAACATCCCTCCAGCAGGTCGTGGCTGAGAATCTGGTTGTCGGGGAAACGCCCTTCCATTGTCGCGATGAAGGCGTCGACATCGTAGATCCCCTTCCCGATGAAAGACCCTTCATGGAACAGATCCTGATACACATCCGAAGTGGTGCGGGTGTACGGGTCAATTCCCGGGTCACCCGAGCAGAGTTCTGAAAATCGCGACGCCCCTTCTTTTTCAAAACTGATCGCGACCCCCGGCTGCAAGATGCCGTACCCCTGGGTGACGATGTTGCGCCCCGTGTCGACCCGTGGACGGTTCAGAATGTGGGCCATCGTCCCCACCAGCTCGGGGGCGGCCTCGCGTGCCAGAAAGGTGTCGGTATCGAGGGTGATCACGAAACGGATGGTCTTGAGGGATCCGGTCTCTCCGACGATCAGCGAGAACGCCTCCCCGGCTCCGCCTCGCAAAAGTGTGTTCAAGTCGCCAAGTTTTCCCCGTTTGCGCTCGTGCCCCATCCAGGCTTTCTGACTGGGGTTCCACCGCCGCGGTCGGTGCAACAGGTAGAAGAGATCTTGGTCATCGTCACCACGGTATTTGTCGTTCAGGGCTTCGATTCCCTCTTGCGCAATTCGCAACAGCGATTCGTCGGCGGGCAGTGTCGCCTCGGCCGCGTCGCAGAAATCGGTCAGCAGACAAAACCGCAGATTCGGATCCCGACTCGCCAGGTACCGCACCTCCAGCCCTTCAAGCAAATGCGCCACGTTCCGCGGGCTGACCAGCATCGTCGGAACCGCCACCAGCGTTTGAAACTCCTCCGGGATCCCTTGCGAGAAATCCAGTCGCGGGAGTCGGTGCGGAGTGAGCAACATGGTCGTCACCCAGTTCACCAGTCCCATTCCCAGATGGGTGGCCCCAACGAACACTAGAAGTCCCTCGATCCAGCCCAGAACGCCGTGTCCACCCGCCGCCAGAACCGCGCAGACCGCGACCACCGCCGCGACCAGGCTGATCGATCCCAGATACAACGGCAACGCGACTTTTCGGGCGAGCCGCCGCGTTCGCAACCAAAGCGACAACCGCATGCGGGCCGCGTGTTCCAGTTCGGGAAGCCCCTGGTCAATCAAGAAGTACCCGACATGCGACCGGCGCGGGTCGCTGTTGGGAGTCGCCTGCGCCTCGCGGGCGAGCGCGACCACTCGGGTGGCGATTTCGTGTTCCGTCAGCGGACTCCGCCGGGCGATGTCTTCGACAACATGCCGATACTGATCCCGGGTTCCGAAATCCATCTCCCAATAGACACCCGCCGGGTCACCGCGCAGGGTTTGCTCGACGACGCTCAGCGACTCGACCAGTTCGCGCCAGTCGACCGCGTCGAGTTCCCGCAGACTGTTGATACTGTTGCCGATCGAGACCTGATTGACCGCCTGCTGCTGGCCGTCGGCCTGCACCATCTGTTCGGTGGTTTGCCCTTGTTCCGCCAGACGCTGCTCGATCCAGGTGAGAGGGACCGCGAAGCAGGGGTTTTGCCCTTGCAGTCGTCGGGCCAGCTCGGCGACAAACGTCGTGGACAATGTGGGGTTGGGGCGGGCCATGTCGGCGACCACCAGCACCAGATCGCGTGGCGATTTCTCGGCGCAATCGATGAAGCGGTCGGCCCATTCGTTCGCCTCTTTGCGATCGAGCATCGCCGTCGCGATCCGTCCCGCGACTCTGCGCAGATTCTCAATCAGCGCCTGCCGCATCATGATGGGAAACGCCCACAATTCCCCAAGCTGCAGGTTCCGCCCCCTTTGATACGCCGCGACGAAGCTTCGCAGGCACTCGCGGTCGACGCGACCGTCGACATGCGAGATCAATTCAAGTGCGATGTCGTAGACACGTGGGTAGCCCGCGGATGGACCATTCACCAGACGGGGAAGCCATCGGCTGTACTGTTTGGGTAGGTGCCGACGGGCGGTGCGAATCTGCTCCTGAATCAGGTAGAAGTTGTCGAGCAGCCATTCGCCAGCGGGTGAGATCTTCCGCTTCCGTGCGAGCGCGTCGGTCACCAGTTTGTGCGCTTCGAGCAGAATCCGCTCGTTCTCCGCGAGCCGGGCCAGCAGCCGATCGGCACCGGGGCGGGGATCGACTTGATGCCAGTCCGCGAGCGCCTCGGCGTGATTCTCAAGCTGCGCGAGGTTGAACAGCTCGGAGCGCAGCGGCAAATCGTCGCCGAACTCCCGAAAGAGACCGTCGACGCCAATCCTCGCTTTGATTTTTTCGATACCGCGTCGAATCGTTTTGCTGTGAAATCTCATCGTACTCGACTCCCGAACGTGTAGAGAATGTTCCCCGACTCCGATTGCCCGCATCGGAGAAGCGAAATGGAAATTCAGTCGTCGAAGCCCGGTTGGATTGTACCAGAAACGGCCACTTCGCGCGCGATTCCGCCAAATCGCGCTGCCCCCCCACGCCGTTCCCACCCACCCCCGGCGAACGGTGGGCGTCAGCCCACTGGTCCTTTGCGTTGCTGCCCAGTGCGCAAAAAACCAGCCGGCTGACGCCGGCCGCTCGCCATGGCGAACTGCGACTCGATCTCCCGTGTGGTATTATCCCAAAACTCATTGGAGATCGCGCTCATGAATCGTCGTCAGTTTCTGGCGGTTGCCGGCACACTTCCGGCGGCCACCTGGTTTGCCACACCACCCGCCCCGGCGGCCCAAGTCAAATCACCCAACGACCGCTGGCGGATCGGCGCGATCGGACTGCGCTACCAGGGTTCGGTGATCACCCGCGAGGCGCTCGCGTTTGGTGATGTCGTGGCGCTGTGCGATGTCGACCGCCATGTCCGTGAACAGGCCCGGGCGAGCTTCAACAGCGCCGCGACAATTTACGAGGATTACCACGATTTGATCGGCCGGAAGGATCTCGATGTGGTCCTCATTGGCGCACCCGATCATTGGCACGCGCAGATGGCGATCGACGCCTGTCAGGCCGGCAAAGACGTGTATGTCGAAAAGCCCCTCACGCTGACGATCGCCGAGGGGCAGGCGATCGGGCGCGTCGTCGCCGACACCGGCCGGGTGGTACAGGTGGGAACCTGGCAGAGACACGATGCGCGATTTCGCCTGGCGGCAGAAATGGTGAAAGCGGGTCGGCTGGGGACTGTGAAGCGGGTGCAGATCGTCCTGGGCAAAAATGAGGCCGGTGGACCATTCGAGACATCGACTCCCCCCAAGAATCTCAACTGGAATCGCTGGCTGGGGCCGGCACCGCTCGTCCCCCTACACCCCCGAACGCTGTCACTACAATTTTCGCTACTGGTTCGAGTACGCGGGGGGCGAATTGACCGACACCGGGGCACATCACCTCGACATCGCAATGTGGGCTCTGGGCTTGGACCAGACCGGCCCCGTTGAGATCACCACCGACGCCCAGCTCCCCATTGTTGCCAATGGCTACAACGTCCCGATCGCGTTTCAGTCGAAAATGAAATTCGCGATTGGCGTCGAATTCGAGATCCTCGATCAGGGGCGCAGCGGAATTCTGTTCGAAGGGGATGCCGGGCGGCTCTTTGTGAATCGCGGGACGCTGGCTGGCACGCCGGTCGACATGCTCAAGGAGACGCCGCTGCCGCGGGACGGGTTCGGTCTCTATCCGAACGACAACCTCACCCGACCGGAAAAATCGGGGAAGATCGAGTCGATCGCGAATCATATGGGGAATTTCTATGACTGCACGGTGAGTCGCAAGACGCCGATCTCGTCGGTCGCGAGTCAGCACCGCGTCGCGACCGCGTGCCACCTGGGAAACATCGCCGCCCGGCTCGGTCGGACGTTGCGCTGGAACCCGGTGGAGGAGCAGTTTGTGGATGATGCTGAGGCCGATGCGATGCGGAGTCGGGAGGCTCGGCCGTAGATTGGGTGGGTTTGTGGCGACACGCGGGCCATGGAAGGGGGCGGCGCGGCTGCGCATGCGGTGAGTGCCTGTCCAAAATCCGTCAAGACAGGTTTTCGCGGGATTGCCAATGCGTTCCATGAATTCCAAGGCGTCCTCCGTTGGTCGACTCCCGGAGGAATGCCATCGATTCGCAATGGGACGCTGCATCTTCGGCCGCAACAATCTCGGAGAATTCCATGATCCCAAGCGGTGATCAAGTACAATTTTCAAAGTCCCTCTAAGAAAACCCCAACTCATCCGTTTCTCCTTCCAGACGAGTTGCCACATCGGCCTGCGATAGCGACATGAGCGGACAAAACGGTCACACCGAGTGGGTGAGTACGGTGCTGCGTCGGCACGAGGCCGATCTGCTGCGCTATGCGCGCCGCCTCACTGGGGATGACGGTCTCGCTCGCGACGTTGTCCAGGAGACGTTTCTGCGGCTGTGCCAGCAGGACCAGTCCAAGCTCGACGGGCACCTCGTGGAATGGCTGTACACTGTGTGCCGCCACCGTGCGATCGACCTACGACGGAAGGAACTGCGGATGAACCTGGTCGCGGAGGAAACTCTGGAACGGGTCGCCACAAGCGGCCCCGCCCCCGACGGCGCGCTGGAACGCGCTGACGATGCCGACGAAATTCTCGGCTGGCTGGCGACGCTTCCCGAAAAACAACAGGAAGTGGTCCGGCTGAAATTTCAATCGGGTCTGCGCTACAAGGAAATTGCCGCCGTTACCGGGCTGACGGAATCCTACGTGGGAGTTCTTCTGCATGAGGCGATCCAATCGCTTCGCAGAAAGGCCCAGGCTCAATAGCCGTCGCTCCGCCGCGTTCGGAACGCCGCCACACTGGTCGGTTTCGCACGCTCGCCCCAATGGAATTCTCAAGGCGGTCAGTTCGCCTTGTTCACAAACACAATTCTCCGCTTACGGAGTCAGGAATCATGGTCACGTCCAGTTTCGATCCCAATGACCCGCGACTCACCGCGTGGTTGCTCGGCGAACTCCCCGCTTCCGAGCGGGAGGAGTTTGAACAGTATTTGAACACCCATCCCGAGGCACGAGCCGAAATTGAGCTGCTCCGCGGCGCGTGTGATCAAATGCGGTCCGCCCTCGTGTCGGAACCCTCCCCCGCATTGAGTGACGCGGAACGAGCCGGCGTTCTCGCCGCCGCAGAGCGTCCGCCCCTGGAGGCTGGCGAACCCGCGACGATATCCCCTGTTTCGACGGCACTTCACCCGAAACGGTGGCATTCCCTGATCGCCGTCGCGACGACCATTGCGGGTTGTGCGCTGGTGATTGCCTTGGTCAACCAGACGCCAAAGGAACCGGACACTTCGGCTGTCGATCAGCGGAACCGATTCACGAGTCTTGAACGACGCCCCGAGTCGTTTGCTCCTCAGAGTTCGCACGAGGTGCGCGAAGTGGCCGCCCACACGTCCACGCGGGAATTGGAACAGGCACGC